>CAZTDB010000029.1:0-12135 GCA_964612385.1 uncultured Ignavibacteriaceae bacterium | reverse complement strand
ATCAATTGAGTATTACTTGTACAACTTATATCAAATTGAGCAGTCCGGACCTTCATTGTTTCAATACCCGATTACTGCAAGCGAAATAATCAGCTTCACTGTTGTTTTTCTATTTGCCTTTTTGATAAATGTAAAACGTAACTGGAAAATAAATTTCGCAATTCTGCTAATGTTTCTGATCTCATGCGCAGCACTCTTAGCAACATATAAAAGAACAGGCTGGCTTGGAGCTGCGGCAGGTATACTCATAATAATTTTAATTAAAAGAAAATGGTTTTTGCTTCTCCCTGCATTAGCCGGAGTGATTTTACTAATGCTGATCGAAAAGAATAAAAGCGAAGTACATATCTTCAGCATTGACTCCGGAAAAATTTCTGCTTTAAGCACATTCGAAACTGAAGGAAGAGCATACTCGGTTTTAGCAGTGGGCGATACACTGTGGATTAGCGATTATGAAAACGGACTAGTGAAATTTTCCGGTGAGGAATTAGAAAATATTGTTGAATTTCCTTCCCCCATAATTGATCTAATTAAATTTCGCGATGATAAATACATTGCACATTTAATAGATACCCGTTTTATGATTTTAACAAAATCTTCCTTAAATAAATTTTCAATCGACGACGAATTCGCTTCACCCGGTTTTACCACATCTTATTATTTTGCTAACGATAATCTTTACGTGCTTGATAGAGACAGCGGACTTACTGTTTTAATAAATCTTGTCGAAAAAAGACAAAAGCTGATATATCCTTTTCTAAACGGATTTGATAAGATATTTGTGAGCGACAGCTTTATCGTCCTAAGTTCCTATGATAGAATAGAGCTTATTAGCCTTTATGAAGGTCTTCCGCAAAACAAAATTTTTTCGTTGGAGCCTAAAGGAAAAATTAATTACGTAAACCTTATAAATAATATCTTGATCGTTTCCACCGAGAATTCACTAATAATGTTTGAAGCAACTACGAATGGTTTAAAAACAATCTCCGAAGCGAAAAGTTTTCCGCCCATATATTCGACTTTCTTTTATGAAGGAAAAATTTATCTGTGTGATTTTAACGGTAATATTTTTACGCTGTACAACATTTGGAAAGACTTAATCGACAGCCGTTTAGTATATAGATTAAATTTCCTTCCTTCAAAACTAAAAGTTGATGAGAATAGATTATATGCCACGCACATAAAGCGAAGCAGAATTGCGAGCATATTTGACCCGTACATACCTTCCAATTACACAAGACTTGCCTTGTGGAATGCGGGTTGGAAAATGTTTAAATCAAATCCTTTGTTCGGTGTGGGAGATATTGATTTAGCCGGGCTCTACAGGCAATATAAAAATTACTACGACAAAGAAATTCAAGGTCATCTTCACAATAATTTTGTTCACCTGTTAGCTACAATAGGATTATTTGGATTTGCAGCGGTTATGTATCTATTCGTAAAAATTATTTTCATCTTAATTAAGACTTACAAAGAGAATAAAACAGTTCCTTTTGCTTCATCGTTTAGCCTTGGCGCTATAGGATGTTTTGTTTCATTTTTAGTTGCCGGTTTAACTGAATGGAATTTTGGCGATCATGAAATAATTACGCTTGTGTGGTTTATTGTTGGATTGAATGCTGCTATTAACAAACTTGCTAACCGCGAAAGACCTATGGAGATTTCAAAAAGTTGAGGTATATAAGCTATAGCTAAACTACTAACTTATTGAAGTGTAATTCTAGCTAATACCCCTTCGTAACGCCGCGTATTATCAGCCAGATAGTTAATAATATTATTTGAATATCTAATCCTACCGACCAATTTTCGATATACCATATATCGTATTCAATTCTTTTTCTAATCAACTGCTTATTTTCTTCTTCATCTTCAACATCGCCGCGCAGCCCGTGAACCTGCGCCCAACCGGTTAAGCCGGGTTTTACTAAATGCCTTAATTTTATCTCATCAAAAATTTCTCTGTAAAGTTCGTTATATGGAATGGCATGAGGTCTTGGTCCAACTAAAGACATGTCGCCTGCTAACACATTAAATATCTGTGGTAATTCATCAAGGTTTGACCTTCTTAAAAAATGACCGAATTTAGTTATTCTCGGATCGAACCTCGTTGCGGGATTGAATACATCCTTTTCCGCATCTACCCGCATTGTCCTGAATTTATAGCATTTAAAGATTTTGTTTTTCTTTCCGATTCTATCCTGAACAAAAAAGACCGGACCTTTCGTGGTAACTTTTTGCAGCAAAATTAAAACCGGAAACAACCACGAAACGATAAATATAATAACACATAATGAAACTATAATATCAAATGCTCTCTTAATTAATCTCCACTGCACTTCCTGAAGCGGTTCGTCTCTTACTGTTATTATAGGAAAGTCACCAATCATACCTATGCGGAATTTTTTTGAAAGAAATTTGAAGTAATCCGGCACAATGTGTGTTCTAACGGCATGCTTGTTACAAATTTTCATTATCGAATCTAATTTGTCGGAAGCATCATCCGGCAGTGCAATTACTGCTTCTTCCACATGATTTTCTATTATAATATTTTCAAAATTGTTTACACGCCCGAGTAGTGGTTTACCGTGGACTTCTGAATTTTCTTCGGCAATAAATCCAAGCATTTTAAAACCGAAGTTAGGATTAGAGTTCAGCATGTCATAAAATCTTTCGGCTACTTCACTTGTTCCTACTATTATGAGCCGGCGAACACTTTTTCCTTTTTTCCTTACAAGAAATAAAATTCTTTTTAAAGTTATTGTACGAAGAGAAACAAAGGCTGTAAGGACAATTGAATAAGCAAGAATGAAATTTCTTGTAAACAGTTCCTCCTTCACTATGAATATGAAAATAATTGACGCAGCAGCCTGAACTATAACATTCTTAACTATATTGAAGAATTGATACGGAAAATAGCGTGAGTTAAAATCATCATAAAATCCGATTACGTTGGAAGAAAAAAGCCAGATAACACACAGCAGTACGAGTAAGATGAACATATAGTCTCGAATCAAAAGTATTTCGAATGACTGAGCATAAACGGCGGCAGCAAGAAAGCTGATGCATATCAGAATCAAATCGAGAAAAATTCTGATATTACGCAGAGATTTTTGATTGACTATCATTACGCTTAGCGCTTAAAAAAATTCTTCGCATTTTTGATTTACGAATTCCCATAGTTTCTCTTCGAAAATATTTCTTGCATATTTCAATGATGATTTATGAATAAATTCCAAATCGAAATTATCTTCCGATTCCTCAAATCGAATAATTGCTTCGAGCAATGACTCAACGCCCTGTTCTAAAAACACAATTCCGTTTTTACCATCTTCGATTGTTTCAGCCGTACCACCGCGGTTTAATGCAATAACAGGTGTTCCGCAAGCGTGGGCTTCAATAACAGTTATACCGAAATCTTCTTCAGCAGCAAAGACGAATGCCTTTGCCTGCTGCATGTACAAGCTTAATTCGTGCTGCGGCAAGTAACCCAAAAATTCGATATTACGTGCTGCCATCCTCTTCAGTTTTTTTTCATCGGGTCCATCTCCAACTACGAGCAGCTTTCTATCCGGCAGCCTGTTGAATGCATCTATTATTAAATCAACCTTTTTGTAAGGCACAAAACGTGCGGCGGTTAAATAGTAATTTTCCTTGTTAGGATTGAAATTAAATTTATCCACATCAACCGGCGGATAAATAACTTCTGCTGTTCTATCATAATGCTTGTAAATTCTTCTGGCAATAAAATTCGAATTAGCAATAAAATGATCGACGCGGTTTACCGATGCAATATCCCACATTCTGATTTTATGCAATAAATATTTAATGATTGTACCTTTCAATCCTCTGCTTAATCCCGATTCATGCAAATATTGATGATACAAATCCCATGCATATCTAATCGGAGTATGGCAGTAACAGATGTGAAGCTGGTTAGCATCGGTTAAAACTCCCTTTGCATAAGAATGCGAGCTTGAAATGATGACATCATATCCGCGCAAATCATACTGTTCAACGGCAATTGGAAACAGAGGGAAGTAAGAGCGATGGTGCTTCTTTGCAAAAGGAAGGCTTTGAATGAAGGATGTTATCGCGGGCTTGTTTTTTAATATGATCTGCTTTTCTTCTTCAGTTAAAAATTCAACGAGGCAAAAAACATCGGCATCCGTCCAGATGTTTGTGAAAGATTCAACACATTTTTCCGAGCCGGCATAATTTACCAGCCATTCATGCACGATTGCTGTTTTTAATGTGTCGTTCATTTCACTGCCGGTGTTTTTACAGAATCATAAAGCCGAAAAGTTTCTAATGCCATTTTCTTAACCGTAAAATTATTTTTTATTTTTTCTTTCGCTGCGTTCGAAAATCTTTCCCATAACTCCCTATCAGATGCAAGCTCAATCAGATAATTAGCCGCATCAAAAGGATTTTCCGAATCATACAAAAATCCCTCTTTTCCGTTTTCTATCAAATCAATATTTCCCGTAACCCTTGAAGCAACCACCGGCAGCCCGTAAGACATTGCCTCCATAGCAGCAAGCGGTAATCCTTCCCATCTTGATGTTGAAATATAACAAAATGAACTCTTAAAATATGTTGAAAGATGCTCAACCATTCCAGTGAAAACTGCATGATTGTTTAAGTCTTCTTTTTCTATTTTCTCTTTAATTTTTTTTAATGAAGGACCATCACCCGCAAAAACAAAAATGAAATCGCTAATTTTTTCTTTTGCTCTCACTTCTTTTATTATTTCTACCATCAATTCACTGTTCTTCGAATAGTCGAAGCGGGAAACGGTTAAAACTCTAAACGGTTTTTGTTCCGGGAAAACTGCATGCTCATTTGGAATTATCATTCCATTAAATATTACTTGAATCTTAGCGGGATTGCTGATTTTATACTCTAATAGTCTTTGCCGTTCACCAACCGAAACTGCAATTATCTTTGAGGTTAATAGTGAGAGAAACCGCTCGAGCAATAAATATAAATTCCTGCCGATAAAAGAATATTTGCCTATATGCAGACCGTGAAAAGTATGAACAACCGGAATGCCTGTTAATAGCTTAAGCAATCTTCCATATAATCCTGCACCTTTACCATGTGAATGAATAAGATTGATATTCTGCCGCTTGGCAAACCTCGATAATTCGAAAAGTTTAGTGAAAGAATATTTGCGGTGAGGAATCGAAATCATTTTTTCTTTTCCGATAAGCGAAGCATATCTGTTATAATACGGCTTATCTTCCGGGGCAGCAATAAAAAAGCATAATTCGTTTTGAAGTTCTTTGACCAGTCGGAATAAATGTTCGGGTCCGCCTCCGTAATCTGCTCTTGCAGTAATCGCAAGCACTCGTATTTGTGAAATATTCATATACCTTCAATTAAAACGTCTTTTATTTTATCCCAAAGAGAACCCAAACCGGCAAGAAAATAATTTAATAAATGAATAGAGTTGCGAACTAACAAAAATATTATTCCGCGGTTGCGATAAAAGTTGTACCCGGCTAAATCGAGATTTCTTTTTTCTGCAAGATAGAGAATTCGTTTATTCTTTGTCTCCCAGTCGCTGGAAAATTGCCCTGCGTGAATTCTGTAATAGATATGAATACGCGGAATAAAACCATAAGCGCCAAAATCACCCATCCGTATCCAAAGATCGTAATCTTCAACTTTTAGATCCGGGTCTTCATCAAATTTACCGGTATTATAAAAAATTTCTTTTCTGCATAACACCGATGAGCAGGTGATCGAATTGCCTTTTGTTATTAAATCATCTTTAGTTTTAGCTGCCTTGTTCAAAAGCGGTAATACTTCAAAATGAGGGGAAAAGAAATTGACATCGCCAAAAGTAATGCTCATTGAATAAACAAGCGCACATTCGGGGTGGTTTAATAAGTATTTAATTTGCCGTTCAATTTTGTCAGGAGTCCAAACGTCGTCGCCGTCAAGAAAGGCAATATAATCAGCGGATGAATTATCAACTCCGATGTTTCTTGTAACCGAGGGTCTGCCTGCATGCTTGGTTGCGATTAATTTTATCCTATCGTCATCTAAAATAAAGCTCTGTACAAGTTCTTGAGTGCGGTCGGATGATTGATCGTCTACTACAATTATTTCAAGATTTTTATACGTCTGATTTAAAACCGATTGTAACGATTGCGGGATAAATTTTTCTGAATTATAGGTAGTTATTATTACTGATACTAATGGACGGTTATTCATATTTTGTACTTCATAGTTTAGTCAACTCAAAAATCCCACACCCGTAATTACACCCAAAATTATTTTGAATATTTTCATCGTTTAATTCAACACCCATAAACAATTTATTCTCATCGTCGATATAAGCAAACGAATCTAATTTAAATTTATTTTCAAAATAATTAAGCAAATATGAAATTGAAAAAACTCTGTGGGCATCAAATTCAATCCGCTGCACTCCTATCGGAACTGAAAAATAAAACTTTCCGTTTTGTTTAAGCAGTTTGTAAATATTATTTAATCCTTTTATGTGCCCGTTATAATCAATATGATCTCCGTATCGCCCTAAACCAAAATGCTCAACAGCATGTAAAGATGAAACCGAATCAGTATAATTAATTAGAGAGAAATTTGCATCAGTAACATCCGCTTTTCGAAATATGACATTCGGAATTTCGAAATCAAATTCCCTTAAATCAAAAACTTCAATTTGCCGGAAGACGGCTACATAAGAAACAAAACCCTCTATTCTTGAACCAATATCGACATGCTTAAGCGGATTATGCCGGAAAATTTTTTGAGCTACATACAAGTCCTGCAAAAAATAATGCTGCGATACTGAACCTGCATTTTGAAAGCGGTCGTCGGGACACGGATAGATTTTAGTTATAACAAATTCTTTTTCCGAGCGTGATATCTGTCTTTTCATTTTAATATAATTTTTTACGAAAGACGGTATTCCAAAAAAGGAATAAAATAATTTTCGTACATCAACTCCAAACGTTCTTAAAAGCGTATTAAAATTCACTTGAATTATCCGGTTACTTTATTAATCAATTTTGTAAGATACATTTGAGCTTTATGATCTTTATGCGAACGTTCGTATCCTCGTTGTGCAATTTCCATTCTTAAGGCATCATGCTTCAAAAAGAATTTTATTTCGGATGCGAGTGCATTTATATGTTCGTAAACGGCTATTTCTCTGTCGATTTCATAAAAGATATTCAAGCCCGGCACAAAATAGCTTAATTGAAATCCTCCGCAGGCATTTATTTCAAAATGTCTTCCCTTCACTTGCTCTTTCTTTTTTCTGTTCAAAGCAATGTGCTTTAAAGCTTTTATTGATTTTAATGCTGAAAGCAGATATCCCGCATCCCAATAAATTCCATTTGATAAGTTTAGGTTAACGGCAGATTGATTAAATACTTCAACCATTTGTTCCGTTGATATCCAATCAATTTTGTTTGTCCAGCCTCTTCCGAAAACATTTACACGAATTCCCTCTTTCTTTAGCTTTTCAATTATCCATTTCCTGTAAGGACTAAATCCTCCCACAAATGAAACGTCGTATTTAACAGGTAGTTCATGTTTGTTATAAATGGAAGCATTAAATCCGAACGGACAAAATATAACATTTTGAATGTTTTCTAATTCGTACCGCTTTAACATATAATAATCGGAGGTAGTAAAGTAATCGAAATGCTTTCGCCATTTCGTTACATAATCTCTGCGCCAGGGATCATCGAAAAAGTAAGCGATTGTTTTTGTATAGTTTCTTATTTCAGTAATAGTCTGTTCATAAAATTCATTTTCAAATAAGCAGAAGATGGATACATCGGGTTTTTCGGAGGCTGCAAGCTCGTATAATTTTTTATTCATCGCCTCCTTTCCGTTTTTTTTGTTTTCATCAAAAAAATCAAACAGAAGTACATTTTCTTTCCCGAATATATCGCAAAGAGGAAGATAGATATTCAAATATTCAAATGAAGGACCTCTCTCTTTCACTCCGTAATCGTGCTGCATTAAAACAGCAAGAGCTTTAATGTTGCTTTTCATTTATCAACAACTCCCTCAAGGAAGTTTAATTTCATTTTTAACTTTTGATTTATAATATAGATGTAAAGTATATAAAAACCTCCTATAAGAATAACAGAAAATGCCAAGCCATTCAATCCGTAGAGATATATGAACAAGGCATTTAATAAAACCGATATAACCCCCGTTAAAATTTTCGGCGCAAGATATTTTTTCGGTTGATTTAAGGCAAGCCCAAGATTTGTTAACGCTTGACCCGAATAAAATAAACCCGTACCTAAAGCGAAGAGAGGAAGCAGATACCAATATGGTGTGAAATTATTATTACTGATAAGCAGAATCAGACTTTCACCAAAGAAATAAGTAAGAACCGCAGCTAATGCCGTGATGCACAACGTTAAAACTACGATTCCATCAATATATCCCATTCCTTCTTTTACATTTTCTTTATGTGCAGGATTGCTAAATTTTTGAAATATGATCGGAATTCCAAATTGATTGAGCATATTATTTGGAAGTATAATAATTGCATTTACCATCGTCATCATAACTGCATAAATTCCCACATCCGATGTTGATAGAAGTTCAGCGATTATCCACTTTTCACCGTTGAGCTGCAGCCAGCCTGAAATTCCCCAAACGAAAAACGGTGCGGCATACGTCAGAACACTCGTAATTATCTCCCTTGAAACCTGCTTATCGATTTTTTTTTCAAAAAGCTGCGGCTGGGCTGCCTTCGCTTTAAAGAAAAAATATTTTGCAACGGTGAAAGCGAACAAAATTCCGCTGAAATAAAATAACACCGCCGGAAGTGTAAACATATCTTTACCGATAAGCAGCAGCATAGATAAAATCATAATAATTTTTTCCCCTGTTTGAAGCAGGGAATTCTCTTTTCTTCTGCGAAGAATATTCAATGAAAGACTAAAAAATTCATTCGACTTTGAAAATGTTATAAATAAAATTCCGGCAAAAAGTAAAGGTGAATATTTTACAATATCAAAAAAAGAACCGATTAACAGCCCGGCAAATCCAGTGGCTATAACTACTACTGATGCAATCAAAACAAATAAATACATTATCGAAGTATACGTGCCTCGCTGTTTTTTATCCGTGTATGGATAAAAAAATCTTATGAACCCTTGCGTAATTGGACCATAAAGAACCGAGTCAAGCAAAACAACAATAGTGATGATGAGTGCATATTTGCCGAATTCGACTGTTCCCATCCGTGAGAGTAATTTTATTATAATGAAATTGAAAGCTACAGTTAGGATTTGTCCGGTTATAACCCAAAAAAATTCGGACAAATTCTGACGTGTAAATCTTGACAAAATAAAATTTATACTTCTTAGATTTATGTTCATATTAAGGCTGAATAAAATACTAACGTGTTAATTAAGAGCAGAAACACAGGTGAATATATGAAAAAACAAAGTATTTTATAATTACTTATTAGCAAATATTCTTTAATTTTAATATGTAAAATTGGTTGTTAAATAATAATGACTCCTGAAATGATAAAGCTTTCCTCACTTGTTATAGCTAAGGATGAAGCAGCAAACATAGCTGAATGCCTAAATAGTCAATTGGGATGTATCGACGATATTTTAGTTTTGCTCGATGATACCTCAACCGATAGTACCGAGGCGATAATTTCCGGTTATCCCGATGTAAGGTATGAGAAGATTAAATGGAAAGGTTATGCGGCTACAAAATTGGAGGGACTTAATAAAACAAAATACGAATGGGTGCTTTGGCTGGATGCCGATGAAAGAATCTCCCCGGAATTAAAACAGGAATTAGCCGCCTTCAAATCTTCTGTGCCGGTTTATTCTGCTTTTTCAATTCCGCGCAAAGCAATTTTCTTAGGGAAATGGATAAAGCACAGCGGATGGTATCCCGGCAGGGTTATAAGATTGTTTAATAAGAATAAAGCGAAGTTTTCGCAAAATTTTGTTCACGAGCATTTAGTAGTTAACGGCAGCATTGGTGAACTAAAAAATGATATTGAGCATTATACCGATCCTTCGATACGGCATTATTTTAAAAAGTTTAACCATTACACTTCGCTCGCCGCCGATGAATTAAAAACAAAAAATAAAAATTTTTCCATTTGGAGCTTAATTATTAGACCTGCGGCAGTGTTCTTTAAAATGTATTTTATACGAAGAGGTTTTTTAGATGGAATACAAGGATTTATTCTCGCGGTTTTTTCTTCAGCTTATGTTTTTACTAAGTATGCTAAACTTTGGGAATTAACAAAAGGAGAGAAAGAAAATGGAAAAGAACTCCCATGATCTTCTTTTCATTCAACTGATAATGCAAAACCAGCAGATTGCATTAATGACTATGGGAAAGCTAAAAAATCCCGTTTCTGATACGGTTGAAAGAAATCTCGATCTTGCAAAAATTACCATTGATACGCTCGATATGCTGGCTGCAAAAACTAAAGGTAACCTTTCCGAATATGAAGAAAAATATTTGAATGAGGTTATTAAAGAATTAAAATTGAATTATGTGGAAGAATTAAATAAAAAGTAAAAACGTTGTTCATTAAGTCTTCCCGATTTTGTGAAAATTTTTTCCAATACTTTCGAATGACAGTACCTAAAGCATATAATAATTATGTGTGACACATTATTAGGGTGAATGATGACACTTGGAATAATTGCAAATACTAAAAAAGAAAACGTCTTCGATATAATAACCGGATTGATCAAAAAGTTAAACTCGAAGGGATTGAATTATCTATTAGATAAACCGCTGCTTAATCAAAGAAGCTCTCTTGAGGCAAAAGTAACTAAAGATAAATTCGTCGCAACCGACTCGCTTTGCAGACGCAGTGATATAATCATATCGATCGGCGGGGATGGGACAATGCTTGCCACAGCTTTTCATGCTCACAAATTCGATAAACCCGTTCTCGGTGTAAATTTCGGTAAGTTAGGCTTCTTAGTAGAAGTTAACATAAACCAGATGGATCAATTCATAGATGAAATTTTATCTAAAACATACACCATTGATGAACGAATGGTGATCGAGGGAAAATGCCTGAACTACAAAGTAGAAAAACTATACGGAATAAACGATATAGTAATAGAAAAAGGCGGATGGCCCAAAATGATTGAGTTGAGCCTGACTGTGGATGATGAGTATGTTACCACATTTGCAGCAGACGGATTAATTATTTCAACACCTACCGGATCGACGGGTTATTCGATCTCAAGCGGTGGACCGATCGTAAGTCCTAAAGCAGATGTTATTACTCTCTCTCCTATTTCGCCGCATAGTTTAACGGTAAGACCAATAGTATTACCCGGCAGCCAAAAAATAATCGTCGAGGCATCTTCACTTCACACATCGGTACAGGTTAGCTGCGATGGACAACGGGTTTTTTCATTTCCGCCTCCGCTTAAAATTAAAATAACTAAAAGTGAAAGACCATTGAAGCTTGTTCATACATCATTAACTACTTACTTCGAAACTTTAAGAAATAAATTAATGTGGGGAATAGACCTGCGAAAAAACTTTTTAGATAATTAAAGGATTTAAAATCATGAAGTGCCTAATAGTGTTAATGCTTTTCTCTCTCTGCGGCAGCATGCTTGCCCAGGATATTAATAAAATCATAATTGATGAGCGATCGGATAAGCCGATGTTAATAGGTGTTTGCTCGCGGGATGCTTTAACCGATTCAAATTTCGGCTGGTGGTACAATTCAGGCTATGAGAATCATGAGATCGATGAAAACATTTTTGAGTTAGACAGCACAGATTTGGAAAACATCAGCATTACCATTGTATTGGGAACATGGTGCAGCGACAGCAGACGCGATGTTCCTGCGTTCTTCAAAATTTTGGATGTATTAAATTTCCCTGCCGAAAAAATATCGCTGCTTGCAGTAAACAGAGACAAGCAGCTTCCGGGAAATGAAATTGATGATTTAGAAATAGAATTTGTGCCAACTTTTATTATCTATAGAGAAGGTGAAGAGATCGGAAGGATAATCGAAGCACCCCAAGAAACTTTAGAAATTGATTTGGTTGCAATAATAAAAAAAGATGGTTCTACCGTTAATTGTGTGAAAAGTTATTAAATTAAGGCTATGGAAAGTGT
>CAZTDB010000028.1:0-12144 GCA_964612385.1 uncultured Ignavibacteriaceae bacterium | reverse complement strand
GTCCATGCAAAAATCGGCTGTGTGGCTTTTAAGTAAGTGAATGAGGCGAACACTTTCCACTTAGGAGTTAATTTGAATGTACCGTTAATTTGGATGGCAGTTGTATTTTCTAACTCTCTATAGGCTCTTACGTTTGGTGCGCCTAATCCTTGAGGTGTAATTCCTTCTTCATCAGGCATAATAGAATCTTCCCATACCTCGGTTAAATAGAAGAAGCCCGCTGTACGAAGTTTGTTTACATTACCCTTACCTTGAGTTGGATCGTCATCACCGGAACCCATTCCAGCAACTAAGCCTAAAGTAACTGCTTCGGCAACTGCGTAATCCAGCTTAGCATAAATATTATAACCTGCAAGATCACCGTCGTTAATATCATATTTTAATGGATCGATACCTGCCATAGAAGTATTTAATGGACCGGCGTGAGTTTTATTATCTATCTCATCTTTACCGGTTAAATAGTTTGCTTCGTAGTTAAGCGTCAGCTTTCCCAATTTAGTTGTACCGGCAACACCCACAATTCCAAGGGTAGTTACCTGTGGAGTAAATCGAGGTCTATTATAAAAAAAGCCGTCGGGTATAAAGGCTAAAGAATCATCAATCCCTGCGTCATTATAATAGATGCCGTATACTTCAAGGTTAGTATTTTCTAACTTAGCATTGAATGAAGCGGAAAAGAGATTAGCATCTCTTGCATCGTAGTTACCCCGCGGATCCATGCCTACTTTCGGAAGATCGGATATACCGTTTACACCTTCAAAAATTTTTGCCCAGCCAAATTTTAATTCATGAGACTTTAAGCTGATCGCTGCAGAAATACCGTCATAGTTGTTATCAAGCACTAGTTTATTTCCGGCAGACCAATTGAAACGTCCAACGGTGAATGCAGTTGAGATAGAAGGAATTTTGAACCAGAGGTAAGCGTGGTCAACATGCAGCCCGTAGTGTGTATCCTTATTATCGAACAGACCGCTTGCGCCGTTGTATGTTGGAGGTTCGTTATCAACTCCCCACCACCCCTGTGCTAAGTCTAACCGGGTAACCGCTTTTATATTCTCTGTATAACTTACTGCAAGATTTAAACGCAGCATTTGAACAATGTAGTGATCCCGGTACTCAGACTTACCCAGGAGGAAATCATTTTGCATTTGTCCCCAAGCAGTATAAACACCGTTCAGCTTGAATTGAACTTGCGGTGCATCCTGTGCATACAGACTATGAGGAACAAATAGAATTAAAAAAAGAAGAGTTGTGAAGTATCTAATTTTTAGCATGATTTGCCCCAATTTTGTGAATGAATTTAATTAAGTTATTAGTATAACTAACCTATGCATAAATTCAATTTTAGTGCCATCAGGAGTAAAAATAAATGTTGATAAAGATGTCAATTGAGTGTAGAAAATATTTTTAGTATTGCACTTCTGGACGGAAGCTCGTCGACTGACGCAATTACGTCAGATGAATAGGTTAATGAAAACAGATACCCTAACTTTTGTCAGAGATATTATATTTAAGCATTTTATCTCTGAATGTAGTTCGCTTTATGTTCAGGAACTTAGCAGCTTTAGATTGATTACCGGCTGCTTTTTGCAGTGCCCAAATTACTGCACTTGCTTCAAGCTCTTCAACAATTTTATCTAAACAGATAGAATCGTAACCATTAAAGCTTAGCGGCAGATGCTTTTCCTTTTTACACAATATATCTTCCGGTATCATTTCTTTTGTTATTAAGTTAGAACCGGAAAAAGCCACGATCCGGTTAACGGCGTTTTCCAATTGTCTAACATTGCCGTGCCAATCCATCTCAGAAAGAACTTCGATTGAATCAGGAGAAAATTTAAGTTCTTCTCTTCCGATCTTTTTTATGAAATGATCGATTAAAAGCGGAATGTCTTCTTTGCGTTCTCGCAAGGCAGGCAAACGGATTGGAATTACTCTCAGTCTGTAATATAAATCTTCTCTGAATTCATTTCTTCGCACTTTTTCCCAAAGATCGATTTTTGATGCACAAATAATTCTCACATTGACTTTGATCGGGTTGTTGCCGCCGACGCGTTCAAATTCTTTTTCCTGCAGCACACGAAGCAGTTTTACCTGAAACGACAGAGGAATATCGTCAACGTCATCAAGAAAAAGAGTTCCTCCGTTGGCTGATTCAAAACGCCCTTTTTTATCTTTATATGCACCGGTAAAAGCTCCTTTTACATGTCCGAACAATTCACTTTCGAGTATTGCTTCATTCAATACGGCACAGCTTAATTTAATGAATGGCTTATCTTTTCTATTGCTGTTATAATGGATAGCATTAGCTACAATCTCTTTACCTGTACCGCTTTCTCCTTCAATTAAAACTGCCATATCGGTTTTCGAAATTGTATCAAGCTTATCATAAAGCTCCTGCATCACTTTCGATTTACCGATAAGATTATGGAACGAATATCTTTCTTCTAATTTCCTTTTAAGATTTAAATTCTCCTCTTCAAGTTTTTTATACATAGCCAATTTGTTTACAATGTGAACAAGATGATCGGAGGAGAAAGGCTTTGTGATATAATCGTAGGCTCCCATCTTCATTGCTTCAACTGCAGACTGAATTGTTCCGTAGGCAGTAATCATTATAACAGATGTGCGTTGGCTAATCGATTTTACTTTTTGAAGCACATCAAAACCGTCCAAACCTGTCATTCTGATATCGGTTATTAAAATGTCCGCACCATTTTGCTCAAAATAATTCATAGCGGTTATCGGCGATTCAAAAGATTCCGTATCGTAGCCTGCTTTTCTAAGCGCATCGTGCATAGTTATGCGTTTCGATTTTTCATCGTCTATGATTATGACTTTCATAAACATTAAGCCTCAAATCCATTTTGTTCAAACTCAACTATTCCGTTTTCGGACACATAGCTGGTATCCGTCACGGGAAGAATAATTTTAAACTCAGTGCCTTTTCCTTCTTTACTTTTCACAACAATTTTTCCTCGATGCTGAGCGATTACGTTATAGCTTAGGTATAATCCTAATCCCGTTCCATTATCTTTCTTTTTTGTGGTAAAGAAAGGATCAAATATTTTATTCAGATAAGACGAAGGAATTCCGCAGCCTGTATCGATTATGCGAACAATTATATTATTACTTTGATCGGTTTCGGTAGTAACCTGAAGCTCTCCGCCGTTTTCCATCGCATCAAAAGCATTTAGAATAATATTCACGAATACTTGTTCAAGATTATGAGCATCGCCTAAAAAAGAAGGCAAGTCTTTTTGAAGAGATTTTATTAGGCTTATCTTTTTGTCTTTTAATCTCAAATTAGTTAGGGCTAATATATTTTCCAGCAATTGATTTAAATCTAACTCAAGCGCTTCGATGGAATGAGGACGTGCATAACCTAATAATTTTCGAACTAACAGCTCAATCTTGTATAAACTTTCTAAAGAAAGATCGATATAATTATTTATCTGCTCTATGTTGTGCGGTTCTTCTTTAATTGCCTGCAGGCAATTTTGAATTCCGTCTAAGGGATTGTTGATTTGATGTGCTACACCTGCAACGAATTGACCTATCGCAGCCATCTTTTCGGATTGCATCAACTGCTGCTGAACTATTTTCAATTGTTCGTAAGCCGATTCAATTTCGGCAGTTCTTTCTAAAATTTTTTGTTCTAATTCTTCATTTACTTTTTGTATTTTTTCTTCAAGCGCTTTCTTCTCGGTTACATCCTGGCTTAACAATACTACACCTAAATATTCTCCCTCATCATTCTTAACAACGTTATAAGTATTATCAAAAAATCTCCCCCCGGTTTTTATCATCTTATGCCGGGTTGAATAGGAGCCGTTTCTGAATCCTTTGATTACATCATCAACTTTGGGATTCATCTTACCGCCATGGCATTCGAATATGGACGTTCCGATTCTTTCGCTGCTTTTAATATTTCTTATTTTTTCTGCTGCAGAATTTATGAAGGCAAGACGGTTTTCCTTGTTAATAAAAATTACTCCTACATCAAGGCTGTCCATTATTTTTATTAACGAATCAAGATCGCAGATTTCAGATTTCGACATAATTCACCCAAAAAGATTTGTAACTTAAACTTATACTCAACTTGAATGCCAGCAAATGACGGCAAAAGATTTATGGAAAATCGAATGGTTAGCAAATGAGATAAGTATTGAATTTCTCAATACCAATGATAAGAATTTAAACACTCTCAGTTAAGAGAATATTTGCCGAATAACATTTAACTGTTATAAATAATTGTCAAGAGTTCAGGTAATGTTTTTCTCGACTTTAAAAACAATCTGTATAAATATTTTTTCTTTAAATAGCCAGCTTAATCTTCCCACTGCCGCTCCAATCAATAAGTTTATTACTCCATAAACAATTAAAACGACTGTCAACACCGTCGAAGTTATTTCAACACTAATTAATCCTTCTACAGTTGTACGGTAAAGATATTTAATATAAGCAGCAGGCAGACTACCATGGAATACCAGGCTGTGAATATAAGAATATAATACTATCAAGCTCCCCGAAAAAACTGCTGTGATACTTTTATAGCTCCACACTGAAAAAATTACTTCGGCAATAAAAGCTTCAATAATGATTGCGAATACTGCATTAGTTATAACAAAGCCTGAGGCTGCACACCGTAAAAGAGCAGCAATTATTCCAACGAACATTAAAGAAGATTTGTAAAGAATGAAACTTTTAACGCTTACAAGTAAGAGTACTGTAATCGATGAAATAATTACTCCCTTGAATATCAATGAAAAATTGTAGAGCATACTGCCCATCAATATTTCGAGGAAGCCCCAGGTTACTCCAAATAAGAAAGTATAAATGATGTTTCTGTTTAATTCTTCTTGTTTTGAATTGACCATTTAACTTCTCCGTTAAATTAAAGCGCGGCTCATATCTCAGAGCCGCACTGTTTGTTCATTACCAATTCCAGAATGGTTTAGAAGGAAGCTTTAATTCAACAGCCTGCTCGGTAAAGGCTTTTGTATCCTTGCTGTCAAGCTGCTGATAGTATTTAAATACTGAATCCGCGTTATACTTATAACCAAGATAGTGCTCTTTGTCCTTAAATCGCTTTTCCCACATTTGCCATTGTTTTTCCGAGAGCAAGTTGTGATCATAAACAGCTTTTACATTTGCATAAATCAAATCCCAATAATCGGGGTAAGCGTTGTAAACATAAGGCAGCGTATTAGAGAGAACGTTTATCCCCCATGGATTTCCGGGAATATCAAACAAAGCATAAGGCGCAAATTTAATTGGGTCAGTTGATTCAACCCATCGCTTCGCCTCGCTGTCACCCTTTTCTGCAGCCCAGGTAAGCATTTCAACCATACCCTTTTGCAGATCCCAGATACCGTGCCATTGTGTGTAGTCGGCGCCCATCATCATTGCGCCGTGGCGGAATCGTCTGCCTTCATGATGCCATGCATGATACATTGCAATTTCGGGTAATTCATCGTAGCCGGTTAGCACCGGGTCGGAATAAAATTTTCCATCTTTCTCCAATTGCTTAATAGTTCCATTCGCGGTTAACTTCTTAGTCCATCTAACGAACATTCTTCTGATTTCGTTATACTGAAGATTAGTAAAGTCGGCTGTTAACAAATACATTTCGGCAAATTCGGGAGAGTGGCAGCTTTTACAAATTGATTCCATACGGGAGCGTTTCATCTTCCAATCGCCAATCTCTTCTTCCAGCCAAACTGTGCGGAAGCTCCAGGCTGATTGAGACTCCCACGCTAAACGCTCGCTTACATTATGCGTCATCGGCTGAGTCTCGTTGCCGTCCATGTGGCATGTTGTGCACACAGGTATATCAATAGGAATCTGGGCATTGTTTTTTGTAGAATAGTTTAAGTCAAGCTTCTTCTCTTGTGAACGGAAAATATTTCCATGTTTTGATTCTAAATAAATTTCGATGTGCGGATGATCGGGACCGACATGGCACTCGCCGCATGTTTCAGGCTGCCTTGCAACTGCTTTGCTGAATGTATGCTTGGGATGACAGGCGTCGCATTCACCCACACTTTGATCGGGCCACAAATTACCGATGTGATGGCATTGTTCGCATCCGTTCCGTGTGGCAATCGGTATTTGAAACACCGACCTATCCGCATTTTTTATTAACCAAAACTGATGAGCATGTTTGCTTGCGGTAAACTCCTGAACCTGCTGTTCATGGCATTCGGCACAGTCTTTTGGTGTAGGATGCCGTGCTACAAGAAAGTCACTCTCCGGACAATAGAACGCATCGAAGTCGCCTTCTTTAGCGGTATGGCAGTCAACGCATGAAATATTTTGCTGAGCATGAAGGCTTTGCTTCCAATGATCGATTGCTTTAACGGCAATACCTTTTTGAGTATGACATGTTACGCAATTTTTATTTGCTCCGCTAATTTCGATAACAGGTTTTAAATCGCGCGTTACTTTCATCTCTACAAATGCAACGATGATTAGAATTATTACCAGCAAAATGCTAAAAATTCCAACCAGCAATTTTTGTGTCCGCAGTGAATTATTTTCAGCCATAAGCTTTCTCCGATAATATTTTTTATTGGACGATTATTTCAAAAACAGTTAAGAACAAAAAGAGAACGATTGTTAAACTTCCTACCCAGTAATGAATTTTTTTCACCTGCCATTTTCTTCTAATGAAATCATCAAGGAAGGGCCAAAATGTTAAGACGATTATCAAAGCAGTGAAAAAGTAAATTCCGAATTTTAACGGAACGTATTTCAGTACCGAGTAAACTGCGAAGAAGTACCATTCCGGTTTTATATGCGATGGCGTTACATTCGCATTTGCCTGTTCACCCAATCCTGGCGGCATTATTACAGTTAACGCGCTCAAAACCGCCAACAGGAATAAACCGACTATTAAAGTGTGATAGAAATGTTCAGGATAAAAAGAATATGTTTCTTCATCTTCCTTGTCTTCAAGCTTGGCAACTCCGTGCATCCTGATAAATATTATATGCAATACTATAAGTATTAGAAGAATTGTCGGAAGGAATCCGATATGAAGATTGAAAAACCGGGTTAATGTATTAGCCGTAACATCTTCGCCGCCTCGCAGTAAATAAAGTATAGGTGCTCCGATTAACGGAATTTCTTTTATCATGTTCGTGCCTACTGTAGTAGCCCAGTACGAGAGTTGGTTATAAACAAGTGAGTAACCTGTAAAGCAGATGGTTAACGTAACAAGCAGCATAAGCACACCAATTACCCAATTTATTTCGCGTGGCTTTCTGTAGCCTCTCGTAAAAAATACCCTAACCATGTGAAGGAATATCGCGATGACCATCAAATTGGAACCCCATCTGTGTATACCCCTTATCCAAAAACCCATGCTGACTTCCCCGGTGATATATGCAATGCTTTCGTATGCTTTTGCCGGTGAGGGGATATAATAAAAGGTAAGCAAGATTCCGGTGAACACCATTATCAGAAATAAAATTAACGGTGTGGCTCCTAATGTATAATACCAATATTTCATGTGTTTCGGTATCGGTTCTTTAAGAAAAATCTTCTCCATCAAAGCTGAAGTTTTTTGCGCGTCCAACGGAATCCTTTGCTGAATCCAGCTTTTGAATTTACCGCTCATGATAATCCTCCGCGCTTTTCTTCAATCCACATGTAAATCAGATTTTTATCTATTTCAACTTTGAATTCATCCAAAGGACGGGGAGGCGGACCTTCAACTACTTCTCCGCTTTCGTTAAAAATTCCTTTATGGCATGGGCAGAAAAACCGGCTGCGGTACGATTCCCAATTTATTTTACAACCAAGATGTGTACAAACTGAAGAAAATACCTTATATCCATCCTTAGTATTAATTAGGAACAGTGTGCTTTCACCAAAGGGAATTTCTTGAGCTTGTCCGGGCTGCAGATCGCCGACTTTTCCGATTAAAAGCTTTCGCAGCGGGGGCGGTTCAATTTTTGGAAAGATGAAGCTTAAGCTGTTTCTGAGCAAAAGAACTGCGCCGGCAATTAATCCCCCGCTCATAACAAATTTTGTTATGAAATTACGCCTTGTGAGTTCGGGAGAATTTTCTTTTTCCATTATGAATATCCCCAGTATTTTTTTGACAGCAATAAATTAGTATTAACGTAAAGTTCCAATTATGATGCCATCAAAAACAGGTAAGAAATTTTTAATTGGATAATTAAAAGCAAATGAAAGGCAGAAGGCTTGTAAAAATTCCGTCAGTTTACGGAATACCGTCAGTTAGTAAATTGCCTTACTTAAGGTTAAGTATAAGCTTATAGTAGTTGTATTTTACACGGTATATAAAGGGACGGCGGATAACTAATCTATTACTGTTTAGCAGTATTCTATTGTTTAGACAAATCTGTAATCCTTTTTTGATCATTTCTTTGTATTGAATTTATACTTAACGAGTCAAGATGGGCATTTCAGTTTATCCACATGAAAAATTGTGGGATGCAATTAAGTCCACACGGGATTAAGCCCCCGCAGGTTTGGCTATCAAAGCTTTATTTATATGAAGATGGGCTTCGATGTGAAGCCCTAAACGCTAAGCAGCTTAATTTCTAACTCCTTAATAATCGTTCTTGCAATAACTTTTGAATCTCTCTTCGACCATCTAAAATACAATGTATAAATACTTCGTTTTGGATTACTTGATAGATTATTCTGTAAGGTTTGTGAAAGATTTCCAAAAAATCTTCTATTTCCAATAGCTTTAACTCTGGAGGAACACGACCGCGTTTTGGAAAAATTTCAAGCGTTGAACACTTTTTATTTAAATTAGCAAATAATTTCTCAGCCTCATCTTCTGAATCATTTAAGTAGACATATTTATATATTTCAAATAAATCTTCCTCAGCATCAGCAATAAAATTAACTTTGAATTTCATTCATGTCTCTTAAAATCATCAATCTTTTTTCTAACATCTTTGAAGGTTTTATCAAGAGATTTATGTCTTTTACGTTTCATATTTTTTCCACTCAACGCTAATATTTTTAAGAGAGCAAGAGCTTCCTGAGTCTGTTCATATACCTTTACATCTTGAAGCACAACTTTTGCTTCACCATTATGTGTAATTACCAAAGTTTTTTTATTATCCGCAACATCCCGGATCACTTCTGATGCGTGAGTTTTTAAATAGCTAATTGGTTTAATTGATTCACTAAATTTCATTTCTCCTCCCTAAAACTTTTGACTAAAATATAGTCCTTTATCAGGTCTAATACAAATCTAAATTTTAGGATTATATATCAATGTAAAAGTGGTGCTGCTAAGCCGCCTGTCTCGGCTTGGTTTTTTTATTGCTTATATAAATTTAATAATCGGTACTTCAATTAAATTTTTTTATAATCTTATATGAGCCGAGCCAAGACGGGCAGCCCAGTTTACCCACCGAAAAATGTGCAGGATGGGCTTAGCCCAATTTAGTGGGCTTTAGGCTACCACGGGATTATGCCCCGGCAGGCTTGGCTATCAAAGCTGTTTTTTTTTGGTTTGGGCTTCGGCATGAATCCCTTAAACGTTATACTGCTTTTAAATTATTTTATAAACCACAAATCCAATCGCAAACAGAAACTAATTGCGTATCAACTGTTAAATTTGCAGCATTAGTTAAAATCTTTAATTGAAGTTGTTAAAATATTTCTTGTGCCATACTTTTTTCAATTGCAGCGCCAATAAAAAAAGTGTGTGGATTGAGTTTATGACTAGTGAAAGTTGTTCTGATTCTATCAAGCGCAGTGTTTGCAGTTTTCCAATGCTCGTCAGCTCCAGCGGGATCAATTCCGCCTTTTAATTCACCAAGTGCAATATATTTGTCTGGTGTTTTATGAATTGAATCTCCATTAACATTATTGAATTCAGAAAACTCTCCATCAAACAAGCATAAATCCACATTTTTAGAGATAAACGGTGGGGTAAGATTCAAAAGTAATGTTCTATGGTTTTTCTTTATCTGCCAATATAATCCTTTGGTATTTTCCTCTATAGTTGTGTCCGAGGAAGTTCCATCAATCCAAGATTTAGATTGTTTGTGCAGATATTTAAAACTAATCCCTTTAAGCGAAAGAGATGAAATTAATCCTCTTATTAATTTTTTCTCTCCTAAACTTCCAGCAAGATTTCTCATTATTCCACCCAATGCATCACCTCTTGTTAATAGGAATCTATAAACAAGCTCATCAATAAAATCTTTACCGGCAGGTTCCAAAAATTTTTCGATAAGATTAGAAATAGCTTCGGCTTTATCATCTTCAGTTAAATGTCCTAATGCTTTTTCACTTAATCCAGATGCCGCTAGAAGAGAAGGGTAGATATCTTTAAGATTTAAAAGGTCTTGAGGTTTTTTTGCTTTTGCAGATAATATTCTTAAACTTTTTGCTTCTTCAATAAAAGGTGTTCCTTTAATATTCTTTTCATAAGCAATTGCTATAGACCCTTTTCTTGTAGCTTCCGGTGTTGTAACTAAATCTTCCCATTTTTTAATATGCTCATTATAAGGCATTCTATTTCTCCCAGATGTAGACACATTTTCGGAGTTCAGAACGTCCGTGTTCGCCCATTTGTTGACTACTATTACCTTTGCCAACAGGCAAAGTCCATATTTTTTTTATTTTAAAACCAACTTTAGCTGCAAAATCTGATAAAATTAAATCAACAGGGATTTCTTCGCCTCCATATCTAACATTGTCATTTACCATAACAACAGTTCCGTTCATTTTTAATAAACGATACATTTCATATACAATGAATAGCATTTCATAAAAATAATTTTTTACCATTCTCGGAATATTTGAATTATTAAGTTTTCCTAATTCATTTAACTTATCTAACACAAAATTAACTTCCATCATTGCAGGATGCGAGAAATATAGATCATTAATAAAGTTGAAATCAGAAACTCGATTTAACTTGGTATAAATATTTTTTAAATACTCTAATTTTTCTTTGTTCTCAACAGTGCAAGACAACATAGTCTGGCGAAGTTGTTTGACATCTTCGTCATTTTTTTTAGAAAGATTAATTCTAAAGCATAAGTCCTAGTATAATCATATCTATTACAATAAGGTGGAGAGGTCATAACAAAATCATACAATTCATTTGTCATTGTGGGTAACACTTCTAAAGAGGAACCTTGTATTATTTGAGGATCATATAACGGGAATTTGCTTTTCTCAACATTAAATAATTCAAAATTCTGATCAGGAGAAATATCTTCAATAATTTCTTCAATTTTTAATTTTACAGCTTTTATAAAATCATATATTTCTCCTTTATTAAACTCGGTGTTTCCATAAGAACGATTTGCTCTAGAATCCCATCGCAAGTATTGACCATCTTTTCTTGTAAAACTAATTTCTTCTAGAATAGAAAATGCTGCATATTCAAATAGAACCCTAATTTGTTCATTCTCTACTTTTTTGCAAGCGGTTAAATAACGATTAAGATTATGTTCATTTTCTTCTGGGAAAGCTCCTCGTGTAATTGAGATGTGTTGAATTTTAGTATCAGTTTTAGAAATGTTGTTATATTCCTTCCAAAAATTTTTTAGTTCTTTTTGTATATGATCGCTTGTGACTTTTTCAGCAGCTAACCTTGCTTTTACATTAAAACTACCAATTGGCAAAAGTTCAATTCCAGTAGATTTCCAACCTTTTTCTCTTGCTGCAAATAAAGTAGCCCCGGAACCAGCAAATGGATCTAAAATATGTCCAGTAGAAGGGTGATATCTATCTATAAAATAATCTATCAATCGTTTAGAAAAACCTTCTTTATATTTAAACCATCTATAAAAGGATTCTTTTTTGTTCGCTTGAAAACTTACAAGTGTTCGATTTAACCTGTATTCAGGTTCAATAATATCTTTATATTTATCAAATAATTTTTCTCTTTCGTTGGGAAAAAGAATGCTTTTATTTGTATAAGCTACATTTGGCTCAGCCATTAAAAATCCTAAACTATTCATATCGTTTTTATAAATTTAGCACATTCTTACCAAAATTATTACACAATCTTTAATATTTGTGTAGCAGTATAACTATTAATAATTTTATCTGTAAATGAAAAAAAAATATACCGGCAATTTTCAATAAAATTAAACTGCTCATTTGCAGATAAAATTGTGTTGTGCG
>CAZTDB010000027.1:0-12380 GCA_964612385.1 uncultured Ignavibacteriaceae bacterium | reverse complement strand
TTAAACCTATGCTTTGCCGCCCACGAAAGGCCAGTTCGCGGGGGGCCGGGGCAGGTTCATCCTCTTATAACGACCTTTGCCGCGAAGGTGTCACGGACCACCACGGTAACCCCGCCGGCGTCAGCCCAGATCTCGATTTCTAGGCCCTCACAAGCGTAGTTCTCATTCAGCTTTAGCTCCAGCCATTGATTTTTTTGGTTGGGATATAAGTCAATATAATGATGAATTTGTTGTCGGTGCGTGGCAAGCAGATGGGGTTAATCCGGATTGCGGGGCAGTTTATTCTTATAGGATCCATACTTTATATACAAATCCAAAAGTAAGTTTTTATAATCTTTACAGGAGGACATTCAGCAACCCTCGATTTTTGACCAGCAGCCTCCCCGACGGAGCCATTACTGAGCCAGTTAAAATATGTGCTGATGGAAGATCAAATATTACTTTGATTTCCTTTAAAGCTAATCAATCAATTAATTTATCAGAAATTAGTTTTCGAATACTGGAAGATTCTGGAGGAAATAATCACGATAAGTTTGGTTATTTTTCTTTACCTAAAATAGTGGGTGATAGTGTGGTTATATACTACCAACATCCTACATATGTTGAGGAGTATTTTTTGTTCAAACCTATATCAATTCAAATCATAAATATTTTTTCTGGTAAAATAATTTTTGAATATCCAATTCGTATTTATAGAATACCAGTACTATTTTTACACGGATTATGGAGCGATGCTACGACTTTTGATAATATGAAAACTGCAATATATAATACAAATTTATGGCCATTAGATTTCCTATATGCTTACGATTATTCTACGAGAAATGATTATAGTTTTGAGGAAAATAGGCATATAACAGAATATGGTGTTTTTAACCTATTGGATAATATTATAAAACAAAAATATTCGGCTGGGGGTGTTGCTGTTGTAGCCCACAGTATGGGTGGAGTGTTATCAAGAATATATTTACAGAGTGATCAATATAAAAACGATTTAAATCGTTTAATAACTTTGAATACACCACATTCTGGCAGCCAAATGGCTAATTTAATTTCAAGTAATATTTCATTCTTAGTTTACGGACTTAAAAGATTGATTGGACGTGATCCTTCTTTTGGTGCCGTAAATGATTTAAAAGTTGATAGTGAAGGAATTCGTGAATATTTAAATGGGCCATCAAATATCAATCATAATAAAGCTTCCTCACACTGTATTGAAACAAATACAAGTTTGATTGAAGCATCAGGGTGGGTTGGTTATATATTAAAATTTATTAAATATAGGTATCTATTATATGCGACAGATTTTGTAATCGATTCAATCTTCAATTTTAAAAATCACGATATTGTAGTCGCTTCTGAAAGTCAGATCGGTGGGTTATTTAGGTATACTTCATTTACGGATCAATGGCATAGTTCATTGAATAATTCCTTTGTGATAACACGGGTTTTCGATTTGTTAAATGCTAACACCAATGACATCACAGTATTTTCTAGTCAAGGATATGACCCACCAATTTTAACCTATAATTGGCCTGTACAAGAAAATTTAATGCAGGCAAGCTTTTCTGACTCAATCAAATTTTTATATCCACCCAATGGAGCAAATTTTAGTGCTGGCGAAAATATCGTTGTCCAAATAGGTTTAAGTAGTGGTATAAATAATTTTATTATCGCTTACGGGAACCCTTATATAAGTATAAATTATGAAGAATATACTTCTACAACCCAAAGCATCCCGATAAATATACCGTTAGAAGCATTTGGAGAACTATATTTTGCATTATTAGGTTTTGATGAATCGGGTAATGTGTATATGGCTACTTTAGATATAAATATTACAACTACAGCTCTAATTGACAGCATTAAAATTACGACATCTTCTAATTCTGTGATAAAAAACTTTACAAACTCATTGAATGTTAAAGGTTTTTTCAGTGACGGTATAATCAGAACAATTACCAGTATGAATGAACTGGTTTATACTTCCGGGGACGCCTCTAAACTAATTGTTTCACATCCTGGTATAATTCAGGGTATATCAGAAGGAGAAATGAATGTATACGCAACATATAATTCTTTAATTGACTCTTCGTTGATAACAGTACTGTCCGATGTCCCTATATCAAGCATTTTTAATCATCAAAATAATGTTTCAGATAATGAATATATTTTATATCAAAATTATCCTAATCCGTTCAACCCGGCAACAGTAATTAAATTCTCTGTTGCCAACAGAGAGATGATTACTTTGAAGGTATATAACCTGATCGGACAGGAAATAACTACGCTGGTTAAATCAGAATTAGAGCCAGGAACTTATACAGCAGCGTTCGATGCGTCGAAGCTTTCGAGCGGAGTATACTTCTATCAGTTAACCGGTAATTCCGTAAACATTACAAAGAAGATGATCCTTACCAAGTAATATAACGATCAATACTGACCCGGAGTTATTCCGGGTCGGGATATTTTCAACCCCGCTTTAATATAGGCGGGGTTTTTATTTTTAAATTTTTAATGGTGTACTTAACTTAAATTTTTATTAAATAAAGTTGTTTCAATTATCAAATGAATCGAAACTAAAAAAATTGTTTGTAACTTATCATAATAGGTTCATTCATGTTGTTCACTCACCTTATGCAAAATTTAATGGGTAGACTAAAATAGATTGTAGAGACGGGGCACTTGTCACGACTCAGCTTTGCTGAGGCTGATGTCCCGTCTTTACAACATTATAATGCACAAAAAATTGAATAGTTTAAGAATCAAGGAATACAGCTTTATGAATTTTGCGTAACATAAGTTATTAAGGATTTCCACAGGTTTATCCTGGATAAGGTTTAACGATTTTATCGAAAAGCATTTAAAAAATTTCAATACAACCTTGAACTTAACTTAATCGGCTTTAATTTAGCTGAATTACAAGCTTTCTAAATTGATATTCAGCCACCCTTTAAGTAATTTTGCACGTCACAAAAATTTTCAAACAAAGGAGTTACAGTATGCCCATAAAAGTAGGAATAAACGGATTCGGAAGAATAGGCAGATTAGTATTCAGAAGATGCCTCGAAATAGGCGGCTTTGATTTTGTAGGAATAAATGACCTAACCGATGCCGCCACATTAGCTCATTTACTAAAATATGATTCGGTTCATGGTAAATTCGATGGTGAAGTGAAAGTTGATGGAAACGATATCATCGTAAACGGAGATAGAATAAGAATTACTGCGGAAAGAGATCCTGCAAACTTAAAATGGAAAGAATTAGGCGCTGATATTGTCGTCGAATCAACGGGAGTATTTAGAACAAAAGAAGCTTGTATGAAACACATTGAAGCCGGTGCTAAAAAAGTAATCTTAACTGTTCCGGCGAAAGGAGATATAGATGCCACTGTTGTGCTTGGTGTTAATGATGATGTTCTGAAAGGCGATGAACAAATAATTTCAAACGCTTCGTGCACAACAAACTGTTTAGCACCGATGGTTAAAGTTATAAACGATAATTTTGGTTTGGAAAAAGGATTTATGACTACTGTTCACGCTTATACGAACGATCAACAGTTATTAGATCTTCCTCACAAAGATCTTAGAAGAGCGAGAGCAGCAGCAGTTTCGATAATTCCAACTACTACAGGCGCTGCGAAAACCGTTGGCAAGGTTATTCCCGAATTAAAGGGTAAGTTAGACGGTTTTGCATTAAGAGTTCCAACTCCGGATGGATCCATAACTGACTTTGTAGCAATTGTGAAAAAAGAAACCACTGCTGAGGAGGTCAATGCCGCAATGAAAGCCGCAGCCGAAGGAGCAATGAAGGGTATAATGGAATATTCAGAGGATCCATTAGTTTCTATTGATATCGTACACAATCCTCATTCTTGCATCCTCGATTCACAATCTACTATGGTAAACGGAAATTTAGTTAAAGTTGTTGGATGGTATGACAATGAATGGGGTTATTCCTGCAGAGTAGTCGATTTGATTTTGAAAGCAGCTAAGTAAGGTTATTAGAACCATGGGGTCAATTGACCCCGTTTCTTTTATGTGAAGCTGACAAGTCTGATCATTTACACCAATTTTTTTTAATCATTTTTATTCAAGCTATTGAGCTTTTGTAAAATAACTGCAGCAAAAACAGTAACAAAAAAGGGTGAACAAAATGCAAAACAATTTGAAATCTTCATTGAAGAAATTAACAATTGACCAAATAAATTTTAAAGATAAAAAAGTATTAGTCCGTGTTGATTTTAATGTTCCCTTAGATGAAAAAGGAAACATTACGGATGATAGGAGAATTACAGCTTCATTACCTACAATTAAAAAAATTATTTCCGACGGAGGAAAAGCAATTTTAATGAGTCATCTTGGAAGACCTAAAAGCGGCCCCGATTCAAAGTTCAGCTTAAAACCTGCCGCAGTGAGGTTAGGTGAATTGTTAAATAAAGAAGTTAAGTTAGCAAATGATTGCATCGGCGAAGAAGTAAAATCGCTCGTATATTCAATGGAATCCGGTGATGTGATAATATTGGAAAATGTTCGATTCCATCCTGAAGAAACGAAGAACGATCCTGAATTCGCTAAAAATCTTGCAGAACTTGGAGAGGTTTATGTAAATGATGCCTTTGGCAGTGCACACAGGGCACATGCATCAACTGAAGGCGTAACTAAATATATACAAACTTCTGCTGCAGGATATTTAATGCAGAAAGAGCTTGAGTATTTAGGAAACGCAATTTCAAATCCGCAAAGACCATTTATGGCAATTTTAGGCGGAGCAAAAATTTCAGGCAAGATTGATGTAATTAAAAACCTTCTTGATAAAGTCGATACGCTTATAATCGGCGGAGGTATGGCTTTTACTTTCTTCAAAGTTCAGGGAAAAGAGATAGGCAAATCCTTGTTAGAAGAAGAGAAGCTTGATGTAGCAGAAGAAGTATTAGAAAAAGTTAAAAATTCCAAAATCAACTTTTTGCTGCCGGTTGATATCTTAGTAGCTGAAGAATTTAATAATGATACACCTGCCGAAGTTGTTGATGTTGATAATATTCCCCCAAATAAAATGGGATTGGATATTGGTCCTGAAACTATTAAATTATTTCAGAATCAGATAGCTCAAGCTAAAACTGTAATATGGAACGGACCGATGGGTGTGTTTGAGATGAGTAATTTTGCCAAAGGAACTTTTGCAGTTGCACAGGCATTAGCCGATGCGACCAGAAAAGGGGCAATCACTGTAATCGGAGGCGGCGATTCCGCAGCGGCAATTTCTAAAGCGGGTTTGGGAGATAAAGTTTCCCATGTTTCAACAGGCGGCGGAGCTTCACTCGAATTCCTTGAAGGTAAACAACTGCCGGGTGTTGTTGCACTAACGGATGCAGAGTGAATTATTGCTCATGATACGGAGAAACCTCCGAGGTTTTGACAATCGATATATTATTAAACTTATTTATTGCTCAAAAATCAAAAATATTCAGGTAAAATCATTCATTGAAACCTCGGAGGTTTGGTATTCTGTGTAACATGAGTTATTAATAAAAATAATCGTTCCTATAAATATAATTTACAAGGATAACTGTGAGTAATTATTATCGACCTGGTGGATTTGGAGGCTTCAGCTTCTTTCCGCCCGTAATTAAAAATCTTTTAATAATTAATGTTGCTGTATTTTTTCTTCAGGTGCTTGCTCAGAATATAGTTATAGGCGATCGACTGGCAGCGGAGATCATATTAAGATGGTTTGCATTAATGCCAATTGGAAGCGGACTATTTCAAATCTGGCAGCTTATCACATTTCAATTTCTGCATGGCGGCTTCGGTCATATTCTCTTTAATATGTTTGCACTCTGGATGTTCGGGATGGAAATTGAAAACCTTTGGGGTTCGAAAAAGTTTTTATACTTCTATTTACTTGCCGGCGTTGTAGCGGGTTTATGTCATCTGTTTATCTCCCCGCTGCTTGGTGCAGCGCCTGCGCCTACTATAGGTGCTTCAGGCGGTGTTTATGGCGTCTTGGTTGCATTTGCATTGTTGTTCCCGAACAGATACATTTTCCTTTACTTCTTTATCCCGATAAAGGCTAAATATCTTATTACATTTCTGATCGTAATGGAAATTATGTTGATTGACAGCGCTCATTCTACCGTTGCGCACCTTGCGCATCTTGGTGGAGCATTAGCCGGTTTGATTTTTATTCTGTTAGATAAATCTATCGATGCCGATATTAAACATTTGTTTGGAAGGAAAACATACCGACCTAAGCAGCCTTTTAATCCATTTGGTGGAATTTCCAATCCCTTCAAACGAAGTGAAAAAATTGAAGATGCTAAATATTATGATATGAAGGAAGAGAAAGATAAGATTACTCAAGAGCAGCTCGATAAAATCCTCGATAAAATCAGCCAATCAGGTTATCAAAACTTAACCGATGAAGAGAAGCGAATTCTTTTTGAAGCAAGCAAAAAAATGAAATAACGGTTTTAATGATGAACGTAAAGAACAGCCTAGGTGCCCTCCTAATTTTATCATTAATTTATTTCTTCGGCGGGTGTTCCGATTCCAAATTGCTTAAAGAAGAAAAGTTCGTTCATGTTTATACCGATTTAGTAATAGCTCAGGATACATCTAATGTTGATTATAAAGAAATTGAAGGACTGAAGAAGATAATTTTTAAGAAGCATAATATTACAAGCGATCAATACGAACGAACTCTAAATTACTATAATGAAAATCCTTCAAGATGGGATCCGTTCTTTGAAAAAGTAATTCAACTTGTGGAAGCATTGAAGGAGGATGCTAAGAAGTAAGCTTATGCTTTGCTACTGCGATTCTTATCAATGGATAACTGACTTCTGCCGGCAATCGCTGCTTTAAATCCTTAAGGTCGATATACCCCTTCTTAATTTCATCGAAGGTAACTTTTAGTAATTTTTGCTCGAATAAATTATTAATATCAATATCAGGTGTGTATTCAATAATGCTTTCAATCTGCATAGATATTACAGCTTCCGATAATCGCCTGATACTCGAAATATCTTTCAAAGAATAACCTTTTTTTAACAGCTTATAAGTTTCAAGAATGTTCGAAGGGATGGTTTTTATTTTTTTATCGCTTTCGCTCTTAACGGCATGAAATTGCTGGATAACTTCTAAAAAATCGCTGCCGATTTTATTATACATCCTGCTGTTAAATCCTTTTATTGACATCATCTCCCATTTATTCTTCGGATTCTTCGCAGCAATCTCTTTTAAGATTGAATCCGGGCAAATGAGATATCCTGTTTGCATAAATTTTTTCGCTGCATTTTGCCTCACTTCCCGTAAAAGATTGAACAGCTCCAAATTCTTTTCATAATGATCGTCTTCAGCTATTGTCTCGATGAATAAATTATGCTCATCGAAATATTCAATGCCTTTAACTGTAAGCTGTATTTTATTTTTATTTTCCTTGCTACGCTCTAAAAGCCCGATCGAAATAAGTTCATCCATTACTGACTGAATATCGGTTTTAGAATAATTTGCACACGAACGAAAAGTATCCAGTACTTTTAAATTTTCAAGTTTCGTATTTCCAGTTAAGATACTAATTGTTTTACTTGTAGTTAATGAAATAGGGCTTTCATTCACAGTTCTCAATACGAGTTCTTTAATATAAAGCCTGGAAGAGTCGGAAATTATATTCGGATTATTGCAATTGTCGCATCGCCCACATTTATAGCCGTTTGTATCCTCGCCGAAGTATTCAAGAATAAAAGCGAATCTGCATTTATCTGTGTATACATATTCGACCATAGTTTCAATTTTACGCTGAAGGTTTAGATAACTCCGGTTCAACTTATCATAATCAATGCTTAATCTTTCGGAAGGTATCCGGGGAATTAAAAGCCTAACATTTTCTCCTGAAAGTGACTTATCGTACTCTGCCACGCCTATGTTATCGAGTTCAGTTAAGGCTTCGTCTGCTTCAGTTTCGGGCATGCCCAAGGTATTAGATATTTCCATCGGACTTATTGCAGTTTTGGTTCTTAGGATTTCACTCCCATACATCCGAAGAAGCTGGAGCACCAACTCTTTCCAATTTAGATTTGAAGTATTCTTAACAAATTCCTTCAACTTATCTCTTGCCATCAAAAACCGAAATGAGGTGCGTTGATCGAGAGCCGATAAATTTTTTAGATAGCCGGCAGCTTCCAGAATTTGTAATGCGGCGTAAAGCAGTCCTCTCGAAATATTCTTATTTATGTAAGAGGAAATATAATCAAGATTGACAGGCAATTGTTTGTCGGGCTGAGAGTTAACCGCTATCTGAGAGTAATCGCAAATCGCATCGTAAATTTTTTGGATTAATGTTTTATCCGGATGAGAATTAGCAAGAAAATAATTTTGGATGTTGATATCTGATTCATCATGCAGCAAATAAATATGTGCGGGTTCTCCGTCTCTGCCTGCGCGTCCAATTTCCTGATAGTAGTTTTCAACCGAGCCGGGTGTGTTGTAGTGAATTACAAGACGGATATCTTTTTTATCGATTCCCATTCCGAATGCATTTGTTGCGGCTATGACCGGTATCTTATCATTAATAAAATCTTCTTGAATTTTCTTTCGCTGGACGGCAAGAAGTCCTGCATGATAGTATGTACATGAAGTACGATTCATGTTTAGAAATTCAGAAACTTCTTCTGCTCTTTTTCTCGATGAAGTGTAAATAATAGCAGGTGTGCTGAATTTGGAGAGAAGCTCTAAGCACTTTTCCTTTTTCCTTTTAGGCTGCAGGACATTCAAATACAGGTTTTTCCGTTCGAATCCTTTTACGAATACCCTAGGGTCCTTTAATCCGAGCTGCTTAATTATATCGTCTTCAACTTCCGGAGTAGCCGTTGCGGTAAATGCAGATATTTTTTTGATACCTGCAAAATCAATGAATGATTTTATTTTGCTGTAGCTGGGACGGAAATTATGCCCCCACTCGCTGATGCAGTGAGCTTCATCTATAAAAAGAAAAGACGGCTTAAGCTGTTTTAATCGTTCGGAAAAATTTATTCCCTCAAGCCGTTCGGGCGCGAGATAAAGCAGCTTGATTTTTCCGAATGCAATTTCGTTCAAGACTGTTTCGGTTTCAGTATAGCTCATCGTACTGTTGATGAAGGCAGCGGCAATACCTGATTTTGTAAGCGAATCAACTTGATCCTTCATTAAAGCAATTAAGGGCGAGATTACGATTGAAAAGCCTTCGCTTACCAGGGCAGGAATCTGATAGCACATTGATTTTCCCGCACCGGTAGGTAAAACCGCAAGTACGTTTTCACCTTTTAGAATTGCTTCAATTATATCCTGCTGTCCCGGTCGGAAGGATTCATAACCAAAATATTTTTTTAGAGCTTCGAAAATTGTCATTTGCAACTTGAATTTTTAGACAGCAAAAAATAAATAAAATCAGGTTGAATTGCCTTGAAGACGATCTTTAGTTTGAATAACCACAGACAGGCTCAAGGAACAAAGTCAAACCTATTATATTAAGCTGATTCATCAGCCTTTCTTCGCTTAGCGTCGGCATTCCTGGTGATGCGCTTATGCACGGCTAAGAGATGATATCTTTTAAATTTCATGTCAATCCTTATCTTTATATTATAAATGCATTTTTAAGATAATTTCTATTGAAAGAATAAATGCTAACTCTCCACACCAATCTCTTTGCATAAAGTGAATTATTAATATAGACTTGATAAAAGCCGCTATTAAATTTAGATTTCAGCCCAATAATAAATCTTTCCAATTTTGAATCTGCTGAAAATAATTGTCATATCGCTGCTTTTCTTAAACGGCATGTCTTCATTACTCTGGGGACAAGAATATTATTCGAAAATTGTGACCGATACAATCTTAATTAACCTGGAGAATGATTATAAAATTTCCGGGATAAATATCATTCCCTTTACTGAGACCATAAGGCTTAGGGGAGAAATACTTAAAGCGGAAGATTATTTGTTTTCTTACTCTGACGCCTCATTTAAATTATCTGCTTCGCTTGCGTATTCGATTTTTGATACGCTGATTGTTTCTTATCAATCAATAAATTTTGGATTGAAAAAAGAATACAAGAAAAGAAGCCTGATTGTAAAATACGATGAAGTATTAGGAGACACAGTAAAATACATTCAAAGCGAGGGAAGCCTATTAACTGCCGAATTAATTTTTGGATCGTCAATTGAACGAAGCGGTACTTTAGTGCGTGGTTTCAGTGTAGGAACTAACAAAGACTTAACATTAACCAGCGGACTTCGGCTTCAGTTATCTGGAAAATTATCGGATGATCTTGAAATTGTTGCTGCATTAACCGACGAGAACACTCCTATCCAACCGGAAGGAACTACCGAAAGATTAGAGGAATTGGATAAAGTTTTTATTCAGGTTAAGCATCCCATTGCTGAAGGTACATTCGGCGATTTTCAATTTCAGCAAAAAGCCGGTGAGTTTGGATTTGTCGATAGGAAGCTGCAGGGTTTAATGGGACAATTCCACTACGGCAATTCATCTGCATACTTTGCGCTTGCAAGCTCAAAAGGGAAATTCAACACAAATTACTTCAACGGCTTGGATGGTGTGCAGGGTCCGTATCGCTTATCCGGTATAAACAACGAACGAGATATAATAATAATTGCAGGCACGGAAAAAGTCTATATTGACGGTATACTCATGAAAAGAGGTGAAGCAAATGATTATGTAATCGAATATTCAAACGCTCAAATTACATTCACACCAAACCGGCTGATTACTTCAGTCAGCAGAATTACAGTTGATTTTGAATATACAGACCGGCGCTATACAAGAAACTTTTTCAGTGCCGGAACCCAATCCAAATTTTGGGATGAAAAAATCGGATTGAAATTTCACTATGTTCGTGAAGGTGATGACCCCGACGCTCCTATCGATATTTCATTATCGGAAGAGAATAAAAATATTTTGCGAACCGCCGGCGATAATAGAAACGCTGCCGTTAAAAGCGGCGTAAGGCTGGCTGAACCTGATTCACTCGGAAACATCCGCGGAGTGTACCGTCAGATAGATACCGTTTTTAATGAACAGCAATATTTTATTTATGTGTATGATCCCGGCAATCCTGATGCGGTTTATAACGTATCTTTTTCCTATGTAGGCGAACGAAACGGTGATTATATAAGAGAAAGTATCGGCAATTTTAGATTTGTGGGCATTGGAAACGGCAGTTACCTCCCGGTTATTTTTCTACCGCTGCCTGAATTGAAGCAAAGCGCAGGAATTGTTTTAGATGTTAAACCTTTGAAGGATTTAATACTATCGTTTGAGTACGCCGGAAGTTTATGGGATAGGAACAGATTTTCGAATCTTGACGAAGGTGATAATTATGGTTACGCCAGAAATATAGTTTTAAATTTTCAACCTTCAAATGTGAAGATTGGAGAAATTAACTTCAGAAGATTAGGCTTAACATACAAAGACAGGTTCATTCAGGATCGATTTACTTCTCCCGACCGCTTTAATGAAATTGAATTTAACCGTAATTATAATATCGACCTTTCTGCACAACGAGAAAGTGAAACGCTTCGGGAAATAGGAATATTAATAAATCCTGTTAACGAGTTAAAAATTAATTCATCGGCAGGATTTTTAAGAAAGGGATCTTCATTCAGGTCGGATAGATTTAACAATTACTTCACACTTTCCGATGTGGAAACTTACGGTTTGGATTACAATCTGGATTTTGTTAAGTCAGATAACAATTTAATCAAGTCTACCTGGTTTCGTCATAAAGGAAATTCATTTTACAAGTGGTGGAAGTTAAAGCCGGCAATCGATTTTTTAGCCGAGAACAGAACAGATATATTAACTTCACAAGATTCCATCTTATCCGGCAGCTTAAAATATTTAGAGATAACACCCTCCTTACAGTTGGTTGAATTGGAAGGTATAACAGTTACAACTAAGTATTCTTTTAGAGATGATTACATGCCTGCAGAAGGAGAATTAATAAAAGAATCTTCTTCTTTCCTGCAAGGTTATGAATTATCGTATCGCGGTGTGAAGAAAGCCAGCACATCATTATCTCTAAATTTGAGAAAGAAGAAATACACAGATAATTTCAAATTAAAAGGTTTCTTAGATAACGAGACAATTTTAATTCGTTCTCAATCGCGTTTTTCATTTTTTCAAGCAGTAAGCGGAGATTTGTTTTATGAAGTCGCAACGCAGCGTACCGCAAAGCTTGAGAGAGTTTTTGTCCGTGTTGAAAGAGGCACAGGCAATTTCATATATTTAGGCGACTTAAACAATAGTGGCATTGCTGACGAATATGAATTTGAACCAACTTTGTATGATGGTGACTTCATTGTTGTAACTATTCCGACCGATGAA
>CAZTDB010000026.1:0-12391 GCA_964612385.1 uncultured Ignavibacteriaceae bacterium | reverse complement strand
AATGCGTTTGCATAACCTTCGTAGTGAACAGGGAACGGCGGCAGATTATTAAACGGAGACTTGGTTACCAATACAGCAGCGGCTCCTTTTTCTAATGCAGTCTCGGCTTTTCTCCGGGTATTTTTATAAATGTGGTTTTTAACTTTATTAAAGGGACTTAAAGTATCTTTTTCTCCGGGGAAGCCTTCAACAAATAGCACAATTTTATCTTTGATGTTTATTTCATTTCCTTCTGCATCAAAATAATCGCTGTAATTTGCTTCCCCTTTTTCGATTCCGTAGCCAAGGAAAACCACACCGGTTTCCATAGAAAGATTTTTTAACTCTCTGTAATCAACTATAAAATCTTTTTTGAAATCGTACGATAATTTTCTGGTTATTGATTCACCTTTAGTTGTAATGCTTAACGAAGTATTTTCTTGATCAATTTTTGAATCCAACATGTAGAATCTTTGAAAATATTTTTCAAACGGAATTTCTTCGTGTTTTGGACTTACATACATCGGAACATCTTTTTCATCGTCATCTGCAGAAACTTCAACTTTTGTACTGGTGGATCTGGGTTCGATATACGGTTTGAGTCCGAAGCTGCTGAATTTTTGTGCGATAAATTTTGCTGCCTCATAGTTTTCCGGTGAACCTGCCGGGCGTCCCTTCAAACTGTCGGATGCCAAAAATGAAATATATGATTGGAGGTCTTCTTTGTTTATGTAATCCAATCCGCTTTGATATCCATCGGGAATTTGTGAATAAGAATATCCGAAGCTGAAAAAGATTACTGCTGCGATTAAACAATGTGTCTTAAGGTTATTTTTCATTTAGTTTGAACGTTCTTTCTTTTGATTTTATTAATCCTCTGCCGGATTTAAAATTTACTCTGAATTATGTTCCTGAAATTTATTCATTGTGCTTTACTGACTCTTCTCTGCGCCTTCGCGGCGAATGAAACCTTAATCAATAAAGAAATTAAAATAATGCCGGCTCACTAAGATGACTTCGGCACAAGGCACTGATTTACTAACTTACACTACGCAAATTTTTATTTTGAATTAGAGGCTGACCAATCCAAAGGATCGAGACTGTGTAAAAAGTGTTTCTGTCATTTCGATCCCGAATGCTTTTCATAAAGAACCTTCGGTCGGGAGAGAAATCTTTTCCGAAGGATCCATAGGAACTTACGCTTAGATTTCTCTCCGAAGGAGTCCTTTGGACAGTCGCTCCGCTCCTTCCTGCCTGCAGCAGGCAGGCGAAATGACATTTTAGGGTTTTTACACAGGCTCGATCGTTCCGAAAAGTAATTTTCCCTGGTGATTCTTTGAGTTTTTGTTTTCTTGTAGCAATTAAGAACTTTGATTATCAACAGGATTCTGAACCACAGCCACTAAGTCTCTAAGACACAAAGCCCCACAAAGAACTTTCCGGTCAGCCTCGATTAAATCTAAAATCTGATTCCTGGCTTTTCCAAGGGATTCCTTCCGATAGCCACAATTCAAACTATTTTTTGGTTATCCCTAGAACCCTTTGGGAAAGCCCCTAAATCGTGATTTACTGACATAAACAAAGAACTTTTTATCACTCCTTAAAGCCCCAACCCGCAGCATTTCTCTGCGGGCTGAGGGAGAGCGTTTACTGTAGATGGGAAGTTATTATTTCAACAATGTCATTTTACCACACATTAATTTTCCGTCTGCCTTTAATACATACATATAAATGCCGCTTGTTAAATTGCTGCCATTGAAGCTCACTTTGTAACTGCCGGGGGATTTATATCCTTCCGCAAGCACCGCTGCTTTTCTACCCAACAAATCAAAAACTTCGAGAGTTATATTCGAACCTTTAGCAATGGTAAATTCAATTACAGTACTAGGGTTAAACGGATTAGGATAATTTTGTTTTAAGGTAAAATCAGAAACTCCGATATTTTGACCTATTATCCCGGAAGGTTCTTTATTAGTAAAGATGTTGCTGCTTGAAGAAGATATCCATACATCTCCAGCCTGATCTGTTGTTACTCCGTAGAGATTTCCTGTTAATACATCATTATCGTGAATGTTCGTCCATGTTTCCCCGGCATCAATAGTTTTCCATACTTCTCCTTGCCCCACTGCATAACCGATGTTCTGGTTATGGAAATGGACATAATTCAGCGTGGCTGAACCTGTCTGAATAAATTTCCATTCTGCACCGCCATTTACACTCTTTAATATAATTTTATCTCCTACCGCAACTGCAGTGTTTTCATCTAAGAATTCAACGGATCTAAGGTTTGTCGTCTGAAGTTCAGCAGGTACATCGGTGAAAGATGCTGGTGACCAATTTTCTCCTCCATCATTAGTATATATGATATTCAATGCATCGCCGACGATAATTCCTCGATTCATATTTACAAACTCAACACCGCGTAAATCTTTTCCTACTAATCCTGTTTTTGTAGACCATGATGTCCCGCCGTCGGTTGTTTTATAAATGATATCTACCCCGCTTGCAATACGCCCAACTACAAATCCATAATTCTCATCAACGAAGTGAACTCCATAGCTTGTGGTAGTAGGCGACATCGTATCAGCAATTACCGCAAACCAGTCTGTGCCGCCATTAGTAGTTTTCGCAACCATTCTGTAAGAATGGGAAGCATAACCGACATTTTCATTAACAAAGTAAATATCCTGAATATTTATTGTTCTAAATCCCGCTGTTAGATAACCGCCAATCCAGTCTTGACCTCCGTTTGATGTTTTCAAAAAAACGCCGTCAAAACCTGCAGCGATTCCTATACCCTCTCCGGGAAATTGAATTCTATATAATGTTCCTGAAGGAATGGGAGTAATTAACTGCCAGCTATCACCGAAATCGGGAGAGAACGCAATTAAGCCGCTGTTCCCTACAATCCAAATTTTATCGCCAAAACCGGTAACACTTTGAAGGGTAGCACCAAATGGTGCGCGAATAGGTATCCAATTGACTCCACCATCGGATGTTCGACTAACAATACTACCCCGTGTAGCACCACCGATCGAGATACCATTATTGCTATCCTTAAACCAAACTCCCCAAAGGTTATCATACGTTCTACTTTCTTCAGCCTGGGTTAAATATTCCCATGTTGCACCACTATCAGTAGTTTTAAGGTAAATGCTTGGTTGTAAGCCAACCATTGAACCCCAGCCGCATGTATATGCTGTATTTGCATCGACCATATACACACCGCGGATATCGGTTCTGGTATAAACCGGAGGAAATGCCGGAACAGGCGCCTTAGTCCATGTCGCTCCATCAGTAGTATAGAATAAATCTACTTTCCCAACTCCTCCACCGGTTACAATTCCATTGCTTGAACCATAAAAAGACATAGCTTCTAAATCGCCGCCGGAAAAATCTAAATCTAAAGACCATGATGCACCTCCGTCGGTAGTTCTTGCCACCCAGCCTGCCGAAGAAGTTTGAGCCATTACCCAGCCATGCAGTTCATCAGCAAAGTACACTGATCTGATTGAAGCAGTTGCATTCGGAATTACTTCAATTGAATCAACTGCCCATGTATTTCCACCGTTGACTGTACTTAATAAATATCTGTTTGCACCGCCGATAAAGCCTTGTTGAGCATTTATAAAAAAGGTACTGTATAAAGCCACAGAAACTCCTGTGTATTGTTCAACCCAGGTCATCCCGCCATCAGCAGTTTTATAAACGGTACCGGCAGAACCGACGATCCAACCTTCAGTTTCAGATATTAAACTTATATCGTTGAATGAAGGATAAGTTGAAGTAACTGCCTTTCGCCACGTTTGAGTATAGAATTGAGCAATTGATAAAATTACAATGAGTGTTATTAGTAATAATTTTTTCATGGCTACGCTCCAAATAACATTTTGTATAAATCTATTTTTATTTAAAATTCATATAACTTTGCTTCTATATAGGTGCCGAATGTGCTTCGGTTAATATCTGCCGGCAACTCCGGTTTGTAATTTGAGTAATCGAAGCGCAGATCGACGGAGAAAGATTTAAAGATTTTTAATCCGACACCGCCGCTTACCAAAAAATAATTTACATCCTTGCCGCCGCTCAGCAAATCATATTCAAGAATTCCATAATTATAACCGGCGCGTACGAAAAGATTTTCGAATAATTCGTACTCTGCCCCGATTTTTATTAAGTGATTTTGCGATTCGATATTTGTAATCCTGGAATCGATGTATTTTGATGAATCGCTCTTAACCATTCCTAGCTCATATTCCAATCCTACAAGAAGCGAGGGAGAAAATTTATACGAGCCGCCTATGCCGAATGTTGTTTGATTTACTTCCCATTCCCAAAGCAGTAAATTTCTCGCAGGATTTTTCGACCAGCTTGAGTTGTAATAATGATTAATGGATGCCCCGGCTAACAAATTATCGGTTAGCATATACCGTGCTCTGAATTTTAAGCTGTAACGGTAGAAGTTTGTGTATCCTTCTTCATATTCCTTAAACGATTCGGTAGCGGTTGAAAACGGAATTAAAACTCTTAAGTCGCATTTGCTTAAATCGCCGTGCAGACCTAATTCGAATTTGGGAGCGATGTACCAGTATAATTGAGAAGTTATTCCCTTTCCTTCTTTCCTCACCTTTTGATTTACCGAGCTTGCTCTTTTTCTTATCGAAAAAGTTTCGCCTCTGAAGTTATAAATCTCTACGTCCATTAAGTCTTCGCTTTTCGATTCAATCTTTTCCTGCTCATCGTAAATAACACCGCTGACTGCCGCGGCAAAGTTTTCGTTAAACTTATACGCTATTCCGATGCTTCCGTCAACATCTCTATAAAGCACATCGGCTCTTGAATAAATATCTTTCAATCCTTTAAAGATTATGTAATTTATCATGGCGCCGGCATAAAAATTCTTCAGCGGTTCAAAGCTGTAAATAAACCTTACCGAAGGACCGTTGTAAGTGAAACCGCCTTTTGATGTATCGGCAAAGAAGAATGCTTCGCCCGAATAAGTATTATACTTAAGCGTGCGGTTTACATCTTTCCGACGGTCATACATATAATACGTTTCGCCTAAGAATGTACCGTCGGACCCAAGAGTTTTTATTCCTTTAAAGCCGAGGTTGTAAAGATTCGAGCTTCCCGGATCGTAGTATCTTCGATAATCTCCGCTCGTGGATTTAAGCGAAGGAATAACCTTCAGATAAGTTTCGGTTTCATCAGCATACAACCATGCAGGGTTACCGCCGAGATCGTACGGATTGAATGAATGGTCTTTATCGATTATCGAATAGCTTAAACCTCCCATTGCAGATGTTCTGCTTAACTGAGCATACTGAGCGGTGGTTAATCCGATTGTAAGGAGTACGGTTATTAAAATATATCTTTTCATAATTTCTCGTAAAATTTATTCTACATTTTTAATGGCGATAATTGCTATCAAGCCATAAATGCCGGTGAATAAAACCAGCAGCAAATCGGCAAACGATTTCTTAAAGGATTCCTTCCGATACCTAATCAAACCTGCAGCAATTACCGCACATGCCAATAACAAGAAGATTGATTCGAAGCCGGCTAATCTTACAAACAAGTTATTGAACGAACTTTTATTGCTGCTAAAGTTGATAGAAAATGGGAATAGATAATTGGAAACTACACCTGCATTGCTTTCATATTTACCCTGCCATATTTCTTTGTATATATCAATCAGATTGTATTGCCTGTCGGTAACAAATACTTCCACGTTATCATAACTGTAAACCGAGATTGTTCTGTAAAACAAATCGCCTGTTATCCGCAGGTTGTCGGATTTGTAGTTATAATTTATAACGGGCAGTTCAATTGGTTTATAATTATCGTAGCTAAGCAAAAATATTTTGTTGTCTTCGGTAACTATGTATGCATAAAATTCTCTCAGATTCATTTCGATTGCGGCTATGTAAACAATATTCATGTTTGCAGGAATATTTGTATTGACACAGAAAGGCTTGCCTTTAACCATTTTGATATGGAAAAGATTATTCTTGTTATCGATAACAAAGTAGCCCTCGTCAAAAGGTTTACGGGTTGTGGGGTTGCCGGCAATTAATTTTGCGGGAAAAGAAAATCCCTTAGTTAAAAGTTCATTGGTAAAGAGGATGCTTTTCTCTTCATCAATTTCATTTGTTTCACTGTCAATAAATTCGATGCGTTTCTTAATCCGGAAAAAATCTTTTGGCATTGCAAGATTAACCCTTCTGGATTGCGATTCAAGCATTGAGTACAACGGTATTTCTTCATAGTCTATAGCCGAAGGTGTAATTCGATACATAAAATTATTTAAGCGGACATCCTCAAGACTAATTTTAATTCCATTCAATACTTCAGGCATTTTTTCAGTGGCTGCAAGCTGCCTGTAATTCATAAAAGGAAGCAGCGAGTCAAATTCTTCTCTGCCATAATAATTGCCTTTTGAATCCTTCCACTTTAAGTCGGATGAAGATTCGGAAGAAATTATAAAATCATTAACCACAGGACTATACGCGACGAAGGGTGTTTGAATGCTTTTTTCAAACTTCATCCAGTACAGCTTAGGCAAAAAATGTGCACACGCAATTACGATTATTAACAGTAAAAGAAACCGGGATATACGAATAAGCATTATTTGATTCCTCTCTTAAAATAGAATCCCGAAAGAATTATTGTAACCACAGCAAACGAACCTGTGATGAGATAAAATAATAGCAGCAAGGCGGTATACTCGCTAAATCCTAATAAAACAGAAACAAAGCCGGCGAAAAAAATTATCATGGGAATTCTTCTGCTCCATATCGGTTCGACCATTATTGCTGATACGGCAAAGTAGGCAATCAATCCGGCAAGATAGGCAGGAACTAATGTTACCAAAGTAAATTTGCTTACTTGACCCGGGAAGTACGAAGCACTAAGCAAACCGATGAATGCTAAATTGAAAACAGAAAGTAATAAAACTAATCCTCCGCCGATCATAACTGTTTGAAGAAGAATTTTATTCTCTTTCATCGGAAGGTGTAAAGTAAGCTTGAGCCTGCCGCTGTTTATTTCGGGATAAAACTGCACCAAAGCAATTACTACTCCTGTAATAAACGGAAGGTATGTTAAATCTGCTGCGAACGGATATTTCTTATAGATAATAAAACCCCAAAAAGCAATTGAACCGTTCAGCTCGATACCATGAGATACTTCAAGAAAAATGTAAAGTATCGCAAGAATAGAAATTAAGCTTAGACTGATATATGTCCATCTAACTTTCAGCCATTCTTTATATACTAAAGCTTTGAACAAACTTGCCTCCTAATATTTTCCGGTTATTCCGATAAAAGCATCCTCAAGGCTCATCGGCACTTTAATTAAATCGGAATATGGAATGCTTTCTTTTGTTAAAAAATTTTCAATTGTTGATTTATCGGCAAAAGTAAACAGGTTTGCCCTGCCGCGAATGATCTCAAAATTTTTAATGAGTTCATTCTTTTTGATTGAAAGATTGTGTGCAGGCGTTGTGAATCGATATTGCTTGAATTCCTGCTGAAACTTTTTCAACGGCATATTTACAAGAACGGATTTGTAATCCAGGATAACGCAATCTTCAAGGAAGTTTTCTAGATCCTGAATTATGTGCGATGTAATGAAAATAGTTTTGCTTTCACCTTTTGTGTATTCAAGCAGGTAATCGAGGAAGAGCCTTCTGTAGCCGGCATCAAGCCCCATTGAATAATCGTCGAGAATTAAAATATCGGGATCTTGAGCTAATAAAAGTCCGAGTGCAACTTGCGAGCGCTGTCCGCATGACATCTTAGCAATCTTTTGGTCTTCCGTAACCTGCAGCTTTGCCATCAGCTCGAAGTAAGGTTCCTTTTTCCACTTAGGATAAAAAGCCGAATAAAATTTTTCGATTTGCTTAATCGTCATAAAATTATATTGAATATGACCTTCAATTAAAAAGCCCACACGTGCTTTTGTTTCGGGAGAAAGCCTGTATGAATCTTCGCCGAACATCAGGCACTGACCCGAAGTCGGTTTAAGATAGCCGTTAAGGATATTGATAGTTGTTGTTTTCCCGGTTCCGTTTTTACCGAGAAGACCGAAAATACTCCCCTTCTTTATATTGAAGTTGAGATTTTCATAAACAAGCTTTTTCCCATAATAATGGGTTAGATTTTTTACTTCTACTACATTTTCCATTAATTAAATTTTTCTTCCTTTATTCTTATTTCTACTTCTGAATTCTGACTTCTGATCTCTGACCTCTAACTCCTCTCCAAATTTTCAACATCTCCCTACAACCAACCACCTACAACCCACAACCAACCACCTACTTCCTACCACCCACTACCTATGATACCCGGGTGTTGCAAAAGGAATTATTTCCCAATCCAGCGATGCATCGTTGGTATCCAAGCCGGGTTCGCGTCTTTGCATCGATTGACCACTATAGCGAGGCGGACTAAGCATAAATCCTCTATCAACTCTTTTATCTAAAGTTTTTGCACTTGTGGTATTCGATTGATATTCAACTCCGTCGATAATTGTTTCAATGTCAATACCGTCTTCCCAAACCGAATCAACACCGGAAGCAATTACAATTACATCGGAAACAAGGTTAATTAAAAAGTCAACCGTTCTATCGGAACGTAAGTTTATTAAGTTCGGAACATTCGGGTTATCTATGTCCGTAGCTGAATATTGATTATAAAATTCCCAATCGGCATTGCTAAGATCGATGCTCGTAGAAACCACGCTTTTATGATTAACCGCATCGGAAGCAAGCACGATGAAAGTTTTAGGATAAAAAGGATGATTCTTCTCGCCGGGGCTGCCGGGGAATTTGAAGATGTAAGTTACTCCCCAAATTCTGCCGTCATCATATTCATCTGCCCCGGGTCCTTTACCATCGTTATTTCCTGAAACACGCATTACGATCATGCCGTCAAGATATTTTACGCTGTCGCTTGAGTTATACAGCTCAAGGTATTGATCGTAGAAAAAGAAGATAGAGTTAACCGGACCGCATGAATAGATTTCATTTATTGAAATCCCGAAGCTTGAAATCGGTGTTGCATAAATTGTATCCTTGTACGTGATTCCGGAAATGATTTCGATATCACGGATGTTTCCGACAATAATAATATTCGGGTCTTCAGGGTGCTGCATCCGTGCAGAAATGTTATAGGTGGATGACGGAAGACCCGAAACATTTAACATTCCGTTAGTGTCGGTTTGCTTAACATGTAAGCCGTACTCTGATGAAAGAATTACCTGCGCATTCTTTAAAGGCATATATTCCGGAAGAGAATCGTCAAGTGAAATATTCCACACAGCTAAAATTTCTATATGAGCATCGCCGTCAACTAAAACCGGTGGATTTTCTTTACAACCGGCAATTGATAAAAGCAGAGCGGCATAAACTAAGGCTGCAGCTTTTAGAAGCCTTAAAATATTTTTTTGTTTTGTTCTCATTTTAATTTTTAAAATATTATTTGTAAAATCTTTCACATACTTATTTATGATAGCCCGGTGTAGGAAACGGAATTATTTCCCAATCCAAAAGCGAATCATTTGTATCTCCGCCGGGTTCTCTTCTTTGCATTGAATTGCCGCTGTACTTGGCGGGACTAAGCGCATAGCTTCTGTCTATTCTGTAATCTAATGTTTTTTTACTCCCCGGACCGGATTGAAATTCTACGCCGTCAATCACAGTGGAAATATCGATTCCGTCTTCCCACGTTGAATCCTCACCGCTTGCTAAAACTACTATGTCATTATTCAATCCTAACAAAAAATCCGATGTTTTATCCGACCTCAGATTTATTAAATTAGGCACGTTCGGATTATCGATATCGGTTGCAGAAAATTGATTATAGAACTCCCAATCTGCATTACTTAAATCAACGCTTGTTGAAACAACGCTTTTGTGATTAACTGCATCCGATGCTAACACAAGAAAAGTTCGAGGATAAAACGGATGATTCTCCTCACCCGGGCTTCCGGGGAATTTGAATATATAAGTTACACCCCAAATACGTCCGTCATCGTATTCATCTGCACCGGGTCCTTTTCCGTCTGCATTACTGCTGAAACGCATTACGATCATGCCGTCTAAGTATTTTACACTGTCGCTTGAGTTATATAATTCAAGATATTGATCATAGATAAAGAAAATGCTGTTAACCGGACCGACTGTATAAATTTCGTTGATTGCAATTCCGAAGCTCGAAATTGGTTTTGCGAATATCGTATCGCAAAAACATTTACCGGCAGGAAGCTCGATACCGCTCAAATTTCCAATCAGTAAAATGTTCGGATCTTCGGGATGCTGCATCCTTATCGATATATTATAAGTAGCAACCGGCAAATTATTAACATTCAAAATCCCGTCTTCATCAGTGTAATAAATTTGCACTCCATATTCTGAATTAATAATTGCTTTTGCATTTTTAAGCGGCATAATATCTATAACATCATCCGATGGAGAAGAATCCCAGAGTGCAATTATATTTAAGCTTGCTTCACCGTCAACCATCGTCGGCGGTTCTTGATTGCATCCAAAAATTAACAGCAGCAGAATCGATATTTTTATTAAGAGTTTTTTCACTTCTAATTGCCGAAGAATTTATCTATCATCATGCTGAACTCGAGCCCATAAGTAAGCGAAGGATTTCTTATCTCTTCGGTTAAGTTTGTGGGAGTTGAGTTATAAGTTCTTATTGCAGGGTCATCTAAAAAGTTGTTTACATAGAATGAAACCTCTGCACCTGCAAAAAGCGACTTGCTGATGTTCAAATTGAACAACCATTTGTTCGGTTTTCTTCTAATCTCCCTGTCGAAAAGGTATTGTATTTTTTGCGTTTCATTCAGCTTATCAAAATCCTGGGGTGCTCTATCAAGGCTTTGGTTCCTTTCAAAAACAAGCTGCTCTGCGCGAAGTGTTACCCACAAGCCTAACGGAGCGCAAGTGTATTTTACATAATAGTTCAATTGGAAACGGTCGCTCCAATTATGATTTGTTGGAGCGTAAGTCCATCCGTATAAAGTATCGGTTGGAACATCGGGAACTATATAATTCGGATATTGACCTCTGGCAGTATCGGGTGTCGAGCTGTAATAATAGCCGCCGCGCCAATTCTTAATAAAGTTATAGGAACCAACTACTTGAAATTCCATATTCAGCGGACGTACTTTTGCCGTACGCAGTGCAAATTCTATCCCTTTGCTTTCAGTGCCTCCAAGGTTTTCACTGATCGATCTGTTGCCAAGATAATACACGTAAACTTTATCATCTAAAACGGCAAAAGTAAAAGCAGGCTGGGTTTGCGATTTTGGTTCATTACCTCTTCGTTTGTAATAAGCTGAAACCGAAGTGCCGATCATGTTTGAAAATTTATGATCGTACGAAATTTCGTATTGAGCCTCACGGTATCCTTTAAGATCCGGCACACGTCTGGTGAACCTAAAATATGAAATGGTGCTGTCAATCGGGTTTCGCCATGTAAACACCTCATCAACCGGATAAATGAGACTCATTGAAGGAGATTTGGATGTTGTTCCCGCATTCAGCCTTACTTGATTATTCTCGGATAAGAAAATCATAAGATTTAACCGCGGATTGAAGTATGTGCCTTGGTGCGATTCAATTAGATTTCCATCGCCCCATAAGCCAGCAAGATTAAATTTGTACGGCCTGTACATTTCGTATCTAACGCCAAACATCAAGCTAAAATCAAAAATAAAATTTCCGGTCATTTTATCTTCGGCATAAAAGTTAACGAGGAACTGTCCAGGTATATCGTCAAATCGATACGGTCTTTTGCCGGATTCAACACCGTAGTAACTGAACAGAGTATCGAAGACAACTCCTTCGCCCGTATTTGCATTATACTGCGGATCGGTACCGATTAATATTTTGTGAATAATATCGCCTGTGTAAAAAACTCTGTTCCATTCCAGGCGTCCGCCAATTGTCCATTCAACTCCTCTCGTTTCAACTTTGCCGAGATAAGTTGAGATTGTATCGCCGGTGGGAAGTATACGAAGGTCAGACTGCTTTAAAGAAGATTTCATCGTATTCTCTCTTCGCATAGTAACGAATACATTATAATCTATTGAAGAGACCTCATCTATCGGCTTGTATTTTCCCCACGAAGAAGCCCCTAAAGTAAAACCTCTGTTGTAATTACGCGTCATCTGAACATCACCTTTAGGCTCTTCTTCATCATAAATTGTTTGAAAGTTGAATTTATTGTTCATGGTCATAGCATTATCCCAAAGAACACTTGAGAATACTGCTTGACCGGTTAATCTCACATACTCGTCGCCGGTTTTTCTAATATCTCTTTCGCTTTGGGCTAAATTTACATTGTAGCTCAATCCCGATTCGCCTAACATTATTCCGCCGCCAAAATTTGCTTCA
>CAZTDB010000025.1:0-12415 GCA_964612385.1 uncultured Ignavibacteriaceae bacterium | reverse complement strand
AGTTACGATTTCTGAATTTGAAAGCTCACAGATTATTCGTAAACATTTTCCCGAAGTAATAAAATATCTAAACCTATTTGGCTCGCAGCCCATTCGAAACAGAGCAACGATAGCAGGTAATATTGTTAATGCCTCACCAATTGCCGATATGACAAACATACTATTAGCTCTTAATGCGAACCTTCACTTAACCACTAATAAAAAGAAGCGATCTTTACCGCTGAATGAATTTTATTTGGGCTACAAAACACTAAATAAAAAAGAGAAAGAAATAATTGAAAGCATTTCCATAGAAATTCCGGGTAAAGAGTATTACTTCAATTATGAAAGGATTTCGCGCCGGACTTATTTGGATATAGCATCGGTAAATACTGCGGCATTAATTAAAAGCAATGGAAAAAGAATCATCGATATTAATTTATCGGCAGGCGGAGTTGCACCAATACCGTTATATCTGAAATCGACTTGTAATTTTCTTAAAGACAAAGAAATAAATTCCGAATTGGTTAACGAAGCGATGCATTACGCATTAAGTGAGATATCCCCTATAAGCGACGCAAGAGGTTCGGCAGAATATAAATCACTATTATTAAAACAATTAATAAAAGCTCACTTCATTAAACTCTTTCCGCAATTGGTTGAAGTGGAGGTGCTGGTATGAAAACTTACGATTCAATACAGCATGTAAGAGGAGAATCCAAATTCGTCGACGACTTATTTAATCCGGAAGGTTTGCTTCACGGTTATGTTTATTACTCCCCTATCGCGCACGGAAAAATATTGAACATCAACTTGAAGAAAGCATTGAAATATCCTGGAATTCGCGGGGTGTTTACTGAGAAAGATATACCCGGCGAAAATCAAATAGGCGGAATAGTTCCCGATGAAGTTTTATTAGCCGGCTCCGAAGTCGATTTCATCGGACAGCCGGTTGCATTGGTACTTTCCGATTCAAAATTAGCAGCAAAGTCTGCATCAAAACTGATTGAAGTTAAATATGAAGAGCTTCCGGCTATATTCGATGCGAGAGTTACCTGCGAAAAAGGTCAATTGATAATTCCACCGCGAATTTTTTCCTTGGGCGATGTAAACAGTGCATGGTCTCAATGCGATTATATAGTTGAAGGACAAACAGAAACAGGAGGACAGGAACACCTTTACATCGAAACACAGGGAGCGATTGCAATTCCGGTAGAAGGCGGTGGAATTAAAATTTATTCATCAACTCAAAATCCAACTGCAGTTCAAAAAGTTACTGCACGCATTTTGGATGTACCCATGCACAAAGTTGAAGTGGATGTGCCAAGGTTAGGCGGCGGTTTCGGCGGGAAAGAAGATCAAGCAACCGCATGGGCTGCATTAGCTGCATTGGCTGCATTCAAATTAAAACGACCTGTTAAAATTATTCTTCCGCGCCAAGAGGATATGCGAGTAACCGGCAAGCGTCATCCGTATTCTTCCGATTTTAAGATAGGATTAAATAAGGAAGGAATGATTTTAGCCTACGAGGTAACATTTTATCAAAACGCCGGAGCCGCGGCTGATTTATCCCCCGCTATTCTCGACAGAACTTTATTCCATTGCACAAACAGTTACTACGTTCCTAATGTTAAAGCAACTGCTTATAGCTGCAAAACTAATCTTCCGCCTAATACGGCATTTAGAGGTTTTGGCGGACCGCAAGGAATGTTCGTGATTGAGTCGGCAATAAATCGTGCCGCAGAAGTAATGGGAATGGATGCTTACGAAATTCAGCGAAAAAATCTTTTAAAAGAAGGCGATGAATTTCCATACGGACAACGCACCGAAAATTGCAGAGCAATCAGATGTTTTGAAGAAGCAGTAGAGAGATATCGCTTTAACATTCGTAAAAATTATGTAGATCAGTTCAATCAGGAAAATAAGCTCGTCAAAAAAGGAATTGCCATTATGCCTGTTTGCTTCGGCATTTCTTTCACTACAACATTTATGAATCAGGCAAGCGCTTTAGTGCATGTTTATACCGACGGCAGTGTAAGAATCAGTACTGCTGCTGTGGAAATGGGACAGGGAGTTAATGCAAAGATAGCGGTTATCGCTTCAAAAGTTTTTTCAATCGATATAAGCAGAATTAAAATCGATACAACAAATACTTCGCGGATTGCGAATACTTCCCCCACTGCTGCAAGCAAAGGCGCCGATCTGAACGGGTATGCCACTCAAACGGCTTGTGAATCAATTCTTAAAAGGCTTAAGCAAACAGCTTGCGATGAATTGAAACTGGACAACCCAAATAAAATTGAAATAAAAAATGAACAGATTTATTACGATGAAAATGAAACACCGCTGACATGGAAAAAGTTAATTCAAGCTGCTTATCTAAGAAGAGTAAGCCTTTCCGCTCATGCGCATCATGCAACACCGGATATTTACTTTGACAGAGAAAAAGCGAAAGGAAAACCATTTGCATATCACGTTTACGGAACGGCAATCTTAGAAGCGACAGTCGATTGCCTTAGAGGCACTTATAAAATTGACCCGGTAAAAGTTGTGCATGATTTTGGCAGCAGCCTTCATTCGGTGGTTGATCGCGGACAAGCAGAAGGTGCAATTGTTCAGGGAATAGGCTGGATGACAATTGAAGAAGTAATGTTTGACGGCAAAGGAAAATTAATGACCGATGCTCTCTCCACCTACAAAGTGCCGGATATTCAAACTGCACCTAAAAATATTGAAGTGCATTTTCTGGAGGATGCGGCTAATCCTTTCGGTCCATTTAATTCAAAAGCAATCGGAGAGCCGCCGCTTATGTACGGCATAGGAGCCTTCTTCGCTATTCGCAATGCAATGAAAGCGTTTAGACCCGAATTGAAATTTGACTTTAAAGCTCCCATGACAAACGAAAGAGTTTTACTTTCTATCTATCACGAAGAAAAAGAGCAAGAAGAATCCGTGAATGTAAAATTAAGGGAAGTTAAAACTCCTGAGAATATTTTCGCTAAGTAATTTTCATTGGTCTATTCTAAATAAAAAATTTATCTTACTCGAAGCGTTCCATAATCGAAAACCGGTAATCAGATCAATTTACTGAAGAACAATGCAACAATTTGACAATGCAGCAATTAATGATATGGTACTTTTTAAATGAAAGATTTACAAGTTTGGAAATTCATACAAACCCACCTCAAAAAAAATGAGCAGGTAATTTTAGCCGCAGTTTTAGATTCGAATGGAAGCTCACCCGGAAGAGCAGGTTTTAAGATGGCAGCAGCTAAAGGACAAAAATCAATCGGCACTATCGGCGGTGGTGAGATGGAATTTAAATTGCTGCAGAGGTGCGAACAATATTTAACCGCGAAGAAAAAAATCCGTATTTACGAAAAACTTTATCACAGCAAGAAGACCGGCAAGAAACAATCAGGTTTGATTTGCGCAGGCAATCAGACAAATTTTATCTGTTCGTTGGGTGCTTCGGATCTAGAGGTTGTAAATAATATCATCAAAACTTTTAAATCGAATAAGAAAGCGCTGCTCGGCATAACTCCTAAAGGAATTTCTTTCATTGCCGATAGTACAACCAATAACCAAATAAATTTTATGTACGAATCTGAAAAACAATGGCGTTATGGTGAGGCAATAGGAGCGAGAGAAGTTTTTTACATTTGCGGCGGCGGGCATGTGGGTTTAGCATTATCGAGGCAAATGGCATTACTCGGTTTTTATGTTGTTGTATTTGACGACAGAAAAGACATCCGGACAATGAAAGAAAATGTTTATGCCAATAAAAAAATAATTACAGATTTCAATCGCATCGGTAAATTTATTGAAGAAGGTTTGAGCTGCTATGCGGCAGTTGTTACTACTTCGTATCCGACAGATAAGATTGCCTTAAGACAAATTTTGCCAAAGAAATTAAAGTACACCGGTTTGATGGGGAGCCCTGCAAAGCTCCATAAAATTTTCGCTGAATTAAAAGCCGAAGGAATTTCTGCTATGCTGCTAAAAAAAATTCATGCGCCGATAGGAATTGATATAAACAGCCAAACAGTTGAAGAGATTGCGGTTAGCATAGCCGCAGAAGTGATAAGAATAAAGAATGAGGAGAAGGATTAGAAATTAGAAATCAGAGGTCATGAGATGAATATTACTTATGAGATTTATTTGATAAAAATTTGTTCAACGAGAATTAATTCATTTTCCATTTTGTATTAAATCTCTTTTAACTCCATCTCATTTCAATTTCCCCTGATGCTTAATGAACCAGGAAAACTTTCTATCTCACAATACTTTCCCCGGCATTTCACCGGTGTGCTCTCCTTCTGCTATTACAACTTTTCCGTTCACAATTACATAGGGAATTCCTTCCGGATATTGGTGAGGCTCAACAAAGGTCGCTTTGTCTTGAATTGTTTTGTAATTAAAGATTACTATATCGGCAGCATTGCCTTCCCTTAATCTTCCTCTATCCTTTAAACCAATTTTATCAGCAGGCATCGATGTCATCTTTTTTATCATTTCTTCAAGCGAACAAATTTTTCTTTCGCGGACATATTTTGCAATTGCACGCGGGAAAGTACCGTAAGCGCGTGGATGCGCAATGCTTCGTGTCATTGGCGGATATGGCGCATGTGCCCCGGCATCCGAAGAAATCATTACACGCGGATGAGCCAATATCTCTTCCGTAGATTTTTCTTCCATGCCGAATCCCATCATCATTGCCGAGTTATTTGTGTCGATCAAAATATTAACCGCGGTTTCATAATAACCGCTTCCGCGTTCTTCAGCAATTTGCTTTATTGTTTTCCCCTGAAGATTTTTTAATTCTTGCTTACCGATGCTTGAAATTAATATTCCGTTCCATTCGCCGTCAAGATTGTCTACCTTTTTTTCTACATATTCTCTAATTTCTTTTGTGAGGGAGTTATCTTTTAATCTTTCAAGAAATTTTTCTGTCCCGCCGTCTCTCGCCCATAATGGAAACAGCGATGACAAATTTGTATGATAAGCAACATAGGGATAACGATCGGCGTGAATTTCTAATCCTTCCGCCGCAACTTTATCAATTTTTTCAAGAGCTAAGTTTGCCTTGTGCCAATTGGATTTACCCTGTGTTTTTAAGTGCGCTATTTGCAGCCGCGCACCCGATTCTTTTGCTATTCGAATTGCTTCATCAATTGCTTCGAGCACAAAGTTATCTTCGTTTCGCATGTGTGTTGAATATAATCTTGCCTTAAGTGGTGCGGCTTTTACCAGTTCAATTAATTCTTCGGTTGAAGCGAAACTTCCCGGTGTATATTCCAATCCGGTTGACAAACCAACGGCTCCGGCATTTACAGCTTTTATCACTTCTTGTTTCATCAAATCCATTTCATCCACTGTTGCCGGTCGATCATCCAATCCAACAATAACCTCTCTTACCGTTCCTAAACCTAACATCGATGCAAGATTAACAGAGAATTTTCTTTGGGAGAAGTCAGCTAAAAATTCTTCAAAGGTTCTCCATGTTAATTCTTCGAAATAATTTTTTTTGAATGAATCAAGCATACGCTGTAAATCGGGTCCGCCTACCGGCGCCCATGACGAACCGTCTTGTCCGCAGATTTCTGTAGTTACTCCCTGTCTTATCTTGCTCTCGGCTTTTGGATTGATAATTAATCCAACATCAGTGTGGGAATGAAAATCGATGAAGCCCGGCGCAACAAACAATCCGTTTGCGGAGATGATTTGCCCGGCTTCAACTTCATTCAATTTTCCGATAGCTGCGATGCTTCCGTTCTTAATACCTAAATCTGCGATAAAACCGGTTTGTCCGTATCCATTAAGGATCGTTCCGCCTTTTATTAAAATGTCGAATCCTCTCGACCGGCTTAAATAACTGTATGCCGGACTATTCATTAAAAAAAGCGATGTACCGGCAACTGAAGAGGCTTGAATGAATTTTCTGCGATTAATTTTTTTCATGGCTGCTCCTATAATTAAGAATAAAGAAACAAGACAAAAAATAAAAGTACCACATGCCTATCTAAAAGAAAAAATAAGCATGAAGTAAAAAGGAAAACCTATAAAGTATCATATCAGTTAAAAATTTTTAGTTTAGATTCTGAAATAAGCCTATAACTCATATCCCTTCTTACGCAGCGTTTCTTTATTTGCTTTTAAGTATTCAAGAATTGATTCAATCGAAATGACGAATGCAATGCCGTAATTCATTGAGAGTCTTTTATCAATATAAATATCTCCTGTGTATGGTATTTTAGTGCTGTATTCATAACCTGTTTTTAATTCTTTAGGACGTAATATGTACAATAAATCGGCAGGGACAGATTTAACTATACCGACCCATTCAAAATTTGGTACTCCATCTCGAATCGCCAGCACAGTTCCACCGCTAAAACCGCGGTTAACAACGGCATCTAATAAAAAGGAGGCTTTTTTATCTCTGTTCGGACTGCTTACTATTCCTTTTGAAACCATTTTAAAATTCATCGGATAGCCGAACATATAAACGAACGAACCCCATTCCAATTCTTTTGCTTTGCCGTGAGGATATCTAAGCGGCGGGAATCTAAAATTATTTTGCGCACCTACATTTTTACCAAGGACGGCTATATCGAGCACTCTATCCAACAATAAAATTTCAAGCTCTCCTATATCGGAGTACTCGGCAATGTAAGTTGATTGAGAGACTTTAAAAGATACACTCTGAAGGTAATCTGTCATCACGCCTGTTTCGCCGGCAAAATAAGTGAACAGTGTGTCGGGAAATTCAACTACATGCGCACAGGTAATCAAAGCAATTTTACCGCCGCTTGAAAAAATTATTGTTGCAGTTCCCGATTCGTTTTTATCAAAGTATGATGTTTCAATTGTTTTTTTAGATAATACATCGCTGTTTAGCTTCTCAAGCTTAAGAAAACTTTTTTCACCGAAAATATGCGTCTTATAGAAAGCCATGGAGATGATAAGTTTTACGCTTCTACCTAATTCTTCAAGCTCCGCAGAACAATTTTTATACGGAAATTCACTGTCGTATTTTCCATCGCTTAAGGTTGGATATGCAGCTTGATAAATAGCAGACGAGCAAGATAGTGAAAACGGTAGAAGCAGTATTGAAATTATTAATGGATATATTGTTCTTTTCATATTAGTCCCCGTCATAGCAATGGTCAATTATTTTTTCTAATCCGAAAAAATTTTTATTAGTTAATAGAGTATTTAATTTTCATCATTATCATAATACTCGTTATCGTAGGAAATTTCAAGCTTGGACGGATTCTTCGTATCGGGTTCATCTTCCCAGTCATATTTTTTATAGGGGTCGGCTTTCATAAAAATAAAAGCACAAATTGTTCCGGTTACAGCACCGAATAAGTGCGACTCCCACGAAATTTTTTGATCCAGCGGAAGTACTCCCCAAATTAAGCTGCCGTAAAGAAACGTAACAATTAATGAAAGAGCGATGGCTCGAATATCGCGTCGTATAACACCGCTGAAAAATAAAAATGCAACAAAGCCGTAAATCAGTCCGCTTGCGCCTATATGATAATTAGGACGACCGAAAAGCCATACAAGAATGCCGCCTGCAAGATAGACTATCAAAAAAACTTTATTGGAAGAATTTTTATAGAAATATGAAATTCCCGTACCCAATAGCAGGATGGGAAACGTATTCGCAAGCAGATGATCGTAATCGGCATGAACTAAGGGCGAGGTTAATACCCCGAGTAATCCCGAAAAACTGCCCGGCAAAATACCGTAATTGTGCAACGAGAAATCAAAAATGGTTTCGGATAATTTCATCAGCCAAATCAAGGCTATAAACAAACACGGGATGATCAGGCTTTTGTAAAATTTTTTCTTTTCTTCTGTCATAATTCAAATTATCTTTGCTTAGAGGTACTAAAATAATTAGTTTAATTTTAATTTCTATTTAAAAAATTCTTTCACTAAAACCAACTAAATAATAAAGTACGAATTATGAAAACAAAACTTGAAATTGCTAAAAATTGGCTTCCCCGTTATACCGGAACAAACATTGACGAATTCGGCGATTATATGCTTCTCACAAATTTTCATAATTACGTAACCGGTTTTTCCGAAATGTTTAACTGTGAAATAAAAGGAATCGGAAGACCTATGCAAACTTGCACAAATAATTCAGGGCTTACGATTATTAATTTTGGGATAGGCTCTGCTAATGCCGCAACAATAATGGACTTGCTTGTTGCACGAAAACCTAAAGGTGTTCTTTTCTTAGGCAAATGCGGCGGCTTGAAACGCTCCACCGAAATCGGGCATTTCATTTTACCGATTGCGGCAATACGCGGCGAGGGCACAAGCGACGATTATCTTCCGAAAGAAGTACCGGCTTTGCCTTCATTTAAGCTGCATAAGTTCGTCTCAGATAAGATTGTAGAACAAGGATTAGATTATAGAACAGGGGTAATTTACTCAACGAACAGACGGGTATGGGAATGGGATACAGCCTTTAAGAAATACTTGAAGAGTTTATATACCATCGGGATCGATATGGAAACGGCAACACTTTTTGTAGTGGGACTCGTTAATGAAATTCCCCGCGGAGCACTGTTACTTGTTTCCGATGTGCCAATGATTCCCGAAGGAGTGAAGACGGAACAATCCGATAAAATAGTAACCGAAAAATTCTCCGAACTTCATCTTCAAATAGGCATTGAAGCGATGACGGACATCGGGGCAAAAGGTGAAAAGATAAAACACTTCAAATATTAATTGCTTATGCTTATTACCGATTGAGAAGTCTTAAGAGATGAAAGCAGCAGGAATAAATATCTAACGAAAGACTATAAATCTATCGTCTGATCAATCAGCAGAAAATATTTATCTGCAGCATAAGCTTTAAAATGGAATAGAATTCTTATTTGATTTTGAGCTAGAACTATAAAGTTGAATACTTCCCTCAACTGACAAATACATCTTGCAGCGTAATCACTCGTATCTGTCAAAAAGATTTGGATAGTGTTTTCCGAAATAACAACGCTATCCTCGCAAACAGCCGAGCAGAGGGAATAAAATAAAAATTCCAAATGCAAAGTGTTGTTTGAATACTCCCAATTCATAATCGCATCATCGTTGATTTTACCTAATGATACCTCATGAGTACACCCAAAATCCTCAAAAGAATTATATGTGATAAAACTCTGATATGATGCAACAGTATTTTGCTCACGGCACGAGGTGAATAAACCGGCACAAATAAAAGCAGTAATAAGAAGATAATTTAATTTTGATTTCATAATATCCCCTGCTCATTTACAATTCAAAATTAATCCATTAGGCAATCGTGTGCAATGATATTAAAAAGAGAATCAACTCTATCCTCAAGTAAGCAAATTTTGATTTGAAAGATTTTTATGGCTCCCAAACGCAAATACTTTCTCTGTTCAAAATGAATAAAAACTCCGTTGGTAACAAAATATTTATAGTGAGGAATTAACAAAAATTAACCTGAACTCCGGCAGGAGTGATATATTTATAGAAAAGATTATCTCCAAAAACACAACAGAACTCCGTAGGAGTAACATATTCAACTTTCCATAGTCTTACCTCGATCATAATTCAAAAAAACAACCCGTTAATCTTCAAATTATACTTCACAAAATGAGCATGATCTGACATACCCATTTCATCCTCAGCGTCAAACATTATTAAACTTCAATTTGCACTTATTAACAAAGGCGTATAAATTTCAATTAGAATTATTAATGGAGTAGCTAATAATGGAATCGGCAAAATCAGATCTCTTTTTCACGCTGTTAAGATTGAGATCGTACTTAGTAAGCCTGCTCGAAAATCCAAAAGAGGCGTCAGATACTTTCTATTACGCGGAAGAATTTTTAGAACGGCGATTTCCCGATAGAAGAGCAGAGATCATAGAACTGCTTATGAAATACGGAATAAACAGCGACCGCGACATTGCCTTCGACGAAAATATTCATTTCAAGTTTAAACAGATTGTTGATAAGGAATACGCCAACGTAAATCTTTCGGCTTTATTGGATAAGTTAGAGATAGAATCGAAGGAAATCACCAAACCGGTAAAAACCTTAGAAAGCTATAAATCAGAACGGGAAGCGAAACTGAGCAAAATTCTTGATACACTGCTGCAGCTTGCAAGAAACTGGGCAATTCATAAAGAACTTGAAGAAAAGGTTGACGATTATTCTGCTTTGAGCAGTGAAGAAGCTCTGCGTCCCGATGAGAAAAGAAGCTTAGATGAACTTGGCAGTAATACAATTTTTTCTTTCGATGCAATATCTAAGCTTACGCTTGAATATATAAATCTCTTAACCGATTATTATTTCAGGTTCAGCGGCGATTTGGTTCTTGCAAACTTTATCGAAGACCTTGACGAAATCAAAAATTTAGTTGCACAAAAATATTACGACCTTTTCAAGCAGCATGGGCTTGATCTTCATAAAAAAATTTGAAAACCTTATTGTTAAATTGTTGCATTGTTATATTGTTAAATTGTTGTAGAGATGAGATCTGGTTTTAGTAATTATAGTTTAAATGTTGGACCATCAAACAGTATAACCGTTTAGCAATTAAGCAATAAAAAATTTTACCCACCTAAAGAATGTAAGGAATATCTTGATGAAAAAACTATTTCTATACATCATCGTTTTCATATCCGGCGGTGCCGTATTAGCCATCGAGATACTTGGCACACGTATTCTCGGTCCTTTTTACGGAGTTAGTATTTTCTTGTGGTCGGCATTAATATCAGTTACTTTAATTGCTCTCAGCATTGGTTATGTAATCGGCGGATGGTTAGCCGATAGAGGACCGACGATGAAAATCTTAGGTGTTGTAATCGGTGCTGCCGGTTTATGGGTACTTATTATTCCTTTTATTCGAGAAGGAATAATTGATGCTGCCGAACCATTGGGATTGCGTGCGACGGTATTGATTGTTTCATTTATACTTTTTGCACCACCGCTTACACTGCTGGGAATTGTCAGTCCTTATGCAATCAGATTAAAAGCTGCTGCACTTCAGGAGGTTGGAAGAACAGCAGGAAATCTTTACGCGTTTTCTACTATCGGAAGTGTTTTAGCAGCATTGTTAACAGGTTTCATATTAATTCCTAATGTGGGAGTAAATATGCTTGTGCTGATGATTGGCATTATACTGATTCTTACTTCCGCTGCCGGAATTATGCACGGAAGAAATTTTATTGTGAAAGCAGGTGTCGCTGTGGTTTCAATAGTAATCTCAGTAATCAGCTATTCAATAATTCCTATTGAGAAAGCGGATCCCTATTCCGGCTTAGTAATGATAAAGCAAAGCCCTTACGCTGAAATAAGAGTTGTAGATTTTAACGACAGCAGATTTCTGCTCATCGATGGCGGAATTCACACCTCCGTTGATGCTGCTTCTCTTGAGAATAATTACAATTATGCATGGGTGCTGGATATTCCCAAAAATATGTTTGACTATATTGGAGATATGCTCTTAATCGGATTGGGAGGAGGTTCGATACTAAAATCATATTACATCGACGGATGGGATGTTGATGCCGTCGAAATAGATCCTGTCGTTACACAAACTGCTTATGATTATTTTGGGCTAAACCCCGATTGGGGAAATATTGTTCATACAGACGGAAGAAGATTTCTAAAAGAAACATCGAAGAAATATGATTTAATTATTCTTGATGCATTCGGCAGCAGTTCGATTCCGTTTCATCTTATTACCAAAGAAGCCTTCACTTTAGCAAGTCTAAGATTAAATGAAGAAGGTATATTTGCAATAAATGTTGAAGCGGTCGGATGGAATGACATACTGGTTAATTCGGTTTCGGCAACATTAAATACAAAATTCAAACATGTAAAGGTGCTTCCTATTGCCGAACCGCCAAACAGGCTTGGCAATTTAATTTTACTTGCTTCAAATCGTCCGCTTCAGTTGGTTGAAGAGTTAGACAGAAATTATTTTGATTCTGAATTTAGATACGGCGCCGGTTACCAAAGAGTGCACGGATGGGATAATCATTTTACGCCCGAAACAACAAACGCACCGGTTCTTACCGATGATTTAAACCCCGTTGATGTTTGGTCAGAAAGAATTAACTACGCAGCACGGAAAGAGCTGTATGAATATTTTGGGCAAAGTTCCGCGAAGGGAGAATGAGGGGGATGCATGGATGGATGGTTGCATGAATGCATGGCTGCATGAATGCACCCATGCAATCCTCCGCCACCCTTTGTGCCCGCTTCACAGTGCGAATTCTTCTTTAACTTCTTTAAAAGCGTTCAAGGCAAAATCCAAATCTTCTTTAGAGTGTGCAGCCGAAATTTGAACGCGGATACGTGCCGTTCCTTTTGGAACAACGGGATAAAAGAAGCCTATTACATAAACACCTTTCTCAAGCATTCGCGAGGCAACTTTTTGC
>CAZTDB010000024.1:0-12761 GCA_964612385.1 uncultured Ignavibacteriaceae bacterium | reverse complement strand
CATTGTCATGGGTATGATGCTTTCTATTTTGGCGTTCCTGTTCTTTTCTGCAGCGGCAAAATTTGTGATTCGTATTGTCATACTGTGGTTTACAATTATTCTCTCTCCGGTTGCTTATGTTCTTTTAACTATCGGAGTCGGATTAAGCTTCCTTCTCTTACCAATCGGTTTTATTATTCTTTTTATCGGAATATTAGTTACAATCTTAATGCACTGGATAATTGACCCAAAGTTGAAAAAAATTTCAAATGAATATGAGAAACGTCAACACGAGTACCTTGAACAATTAGAGCGGAAAGCACGCTGGGAGGAACATCATGGATAAAGGATTAGCTATGGTAATCGGTATGTCGATAGCATACATAGCATCATTCATCGGATTATTTTTAGCTTGGCATTACTACCGCAAGCACCATAAGGGAGAAAAGAAATGATGTGCTTATTAAATTTTTTACAGCAGCCGCAGCGGATAGGTGATCCAATATTAGGAATTATTATTCCTGCAATTATCTTGATTATTTCATTTATAGTTACTTGGGCTTTGTTTAAGCATTTCGATAAATGAGATAATTTTTTATGAAGCTTGCAGTCGGGATACCAGACCATCTCTACTGCTATTATTAGTGTTTTGTAAGCGTAAATTTATTATACAAAGAGGGATATCTATTTTATCGCTCTGAGCTTAAAATAAACCTCTTCGGGGGAAAAGATGCCCGCAAAAAATCGTTCATAAATTACAGGTTCGATATTCACAATAAAGTCCATCCACTTTAAGATGCTGAAATGGGAAGTAATAAATCTTTTCTCCATTATCTCAAATTGCGCTTTACCTTTATAGTTAGTTCGGTGGTTTAGTTTCCACTTTTCGTAAAATTTAAGTTTTCTGTTCCCCAAATATTCATAATTGTCAAATGTTCGAATGGAAAAAGGAATTTTATGGTCGGGTTCACCAAAAAATTTAGTATTGAGGAAAAATGGTGCATAGACGATAAGAATTCCATTCGGTTTTAAAAGCCTGTATAACTCAGAAATCGTTTTGTGAAAATTATCCAAATGTTCAAGAATGTGGGAAGCTAAAATTTCATCAAAAGAATTATCTTCGAAAGGATAGGGAAATGAATTCAAATCGTGGATTTGGTTTCCTCCGTAATCTACTATATCTAAATTGATATATCCTTCCTTCAGATCGTTCCCGCAGCCAAGGTTAAGTTTCATATTTCCTTTTTTTTATTCTTATTCCGTTGAATTACTAAATCAAATTATTTGTGAAAAGATGATTGAATGGTTCAAAGCCGTTGAAATCATTACCGGAAATTTAACCATTTTAAGCACCAAAAAACGAGATGTACATAAAAAAAGCCCGGTTAGGTATCCGGGCTTTTCAATTCATAGGCGAAATTTTTAATTCAACGTTATCACAGGGAAGTTAACTCCCTTTAGGCTAATTTGTTCAACCTTTACCTTAGCTACGCCTCTTTGAATTAAATCTAATTCCATGGCTGCAGCTTTTGATAAATCTAATTGCCTGCCTCTGATATATGGTCCTCTATCATTAATTCTGATAATTACGGATTTATCATTCCTTGGATTTGTAACCTTTAGCAAGGTGCCAAATCTAAGTTTTTTATGTGCAGCCGTAAAAGCCATTTGGTCATAGATTTCGCCGTTTGCGGTTAATCTGCCGTGAAATCGGGGACCATACCATGAGGCAACCATTTCGCCTTCATCTATATAACTGATTATTGATGTGTTTACTGTGCTTGGATCATCATTAATAGCTATTGTTTCCAATAAATTCACTGGTTCACCCTCGGTTAAATTATCGCTTGCAACAATGGTAAAACCAACCAGTGACAGCATGACTATAATAATAATAGCCTTTGTTAACGATCTCAATACTACCTCTCTAATTGTGAATAAATGAATTGACAGCCCAAAGTTATTGCAGGGCATAAGTAATATCAACATTGCTTTCCTCCCAGAAGTGGTGAAGAAAATTTGGTAAAGATTCGACTAATCGTGTGTTTAAGTCGAAATTTTTCCGATAACGGAGGTAAATATGGTATCTTCATAAATATTAGTTTTTGTCGAAGGCTAATCAATGATACAAACCCACCCCTTCATCCCCTCCCGGGAGGGGATAGCAACCCTTTCTGAGTTAATAACAGAATTCTAGAAAAATTTCAGTGCAGTATCTGGCATTAACTATTCGGCTGAACATTAACCGTAAAATTTCCTCAACAAAAAAAGCGTATCTACCCTCTCACCCAACCGAAGGTTCTCCCAAGATCCTTTGGACATTGGAAAGGATTTTTCGAAAGAGGGACGGGGGAGTGTAAGAATCCTTTCGCTATTTTTTAATATTCTTCGATCTGCATATATGCCACGCTAATTTACATAGTTCAATAATTAACCTGCAGTAGCTCCGCTATTCACGAGCGTAAGTTCACACCAACTTTTCGTATAGTTGCAATATCATTTGGCACTTTTTCAGTTCGAATATGTATAAGCCCAAAATCGGAGGAATAAATGAAAAGCAAATTTATGCTGCGGAATTCAATTTTTTATACGTTTCTATTGATTTTTCCCCTGTTTTTAGGGAGTTCAAATAATTATGATAAGTCCGATGAACGATTCTACTTATCAAACTATACAACCTTCTCACCTGGTTCGGAGGTGACCGTAAATCTTTACTCAAGCAGCCGATCTATCAGGGCTTTTCATTTCCGATTACTAAAGATTGAAGAGCCAAGCAAGTTTTTTACAGAAATTGATAAATCCGCCTTGCAAAATGCATTTGACATTTGGGGAAAGGATAAGGAATTTTTGCTTAAATATACCTCACTCGAAAAAGAGTGGACAGAATCCATCTCACCAAGATCGGGCTTCTTCAGACAAGCAAACGTCAGCATCGGAGTAATCACCAATCCGGGCATTTATATACTTCAGGCTTTAAGAGGTGACCTGGTTGCCTACTGCGGAATCGTGGTATCAGACCTGGGAATGGTTTATAAGAATTCAGGAAACGAAGTTATTGCCTTTGTAGCAAATGCAAAAACAGGAAAATTTATCGCAGGCAGCATGTTCTTTTTCGTCGACTCAGGTAAAATTATAGAAACAAAAAAAGCCGATAAGGATGGAATAGTTTCGATCGACTTTAAAAAAGGAAACGGTAATTCAAGCGAATCCCTCCTTTTACTAGCTCAAGCCAATGGTGAAATAGTATTAAGCGATCCGTATTTCTACTTTAGGAGCGGCGAAGAAAGAAAATTGCTGGCATATATCTATACAAATCAGCCGGTTTACCGTCCCGGTCAGGAAGTATTTTTTAAAGCAATTATTAGAGAAAAATTATCCGGTGAGTTAAAAAATATTGACAAAGAAAATTTCTCCGTTTCAATTAAATCACCCCGCAACGCAGAAGTCTTCTCCTCCGAAATAAGTACAAATGAAATTGGAACACTCTCGGGAAGCTTTATCCTTGACAGTGGAGCAGATTTAGGAAATTATAACATTCGAGTTTCCAGCAAACAGCATAACTTTTATGGGTCGTTCAGTGTGGAGGAATACAAAAAACCGGAATTCTTTGTTACTGTAGAACCGGCAAAATCCCATTATTCACACGGAGATTTGCTTGAAGCCGGAATTTCAGCAAGCTATTATTTCGGATCTGTGGTACAAAATGGAAAAGTGACAATCAATATATATAGACAATCTATCTGGCGTCCATGGTGGTACTGGTCCGATTATGCCTGGTTTTACCGGGGATTCCATCACGGCAAAGGAATTTACAGCGGTTCAAGGCAGCTCATTCATCAGCAGTACGGTGAATTAAGTGATTCAGGAACTTTTAATTTTTCTTTCAAGGTTGAGGACGAGCATGATGCCGACTTCATTTATATAATCTCGGCTGAAGTAACGGATAACTCACGAAGAGTGGTAAGCGGCAGCAGCCAGGTTTTTGTTACGCGCGGCAGCTTCACCATTTCAACCTCTCCCGAAAAATATTTTTATGAACCGGGGCAAACAGTGAAGTTAAGAGTAAATGCATCCGACTTTTCCGATTTACCTGTTGAAACTAAATTCAAAATAATAATAGAACCCACGGTAAAAAGAAATTTTCCCGATTCACCGCTCAAAAAAGATACTTTGACCGGACGAACGGATAAATTTGGCAGAGCCGTAGTTAGCTATTTACCCGATCCTTCTATCAGTGGTCATTTCAATTACATTGTTTTGGCTGTTGATGAGAACGGAAGAGAAATTACAGCCAATAGTTCATTCTATGTAGGAGATATAAAATACTATTACTATTCAAGATCGCGGGGCATAGAAATAATAACAGATAAGGACTCTTACGATAAAGGCGATAGTCTAATTGCCTACATTTTCCTTCCGGTTGAGAATACTGACTTATTGTTAACGTATGAAGCCGAAAACATTATTGGTTATAAAAAATATACTGTAAAAGGAAATAGTTTTACTATTCGTGAAAAATTAATAGATAAATTTTCACCGAGCTTTAATCTATCAATTTCCTTTTTGAAGGATAGGCAATTTTATACCACCTCCAAACTAATCGGTGTGCTTGCTAAAGATAAATTTCTGAATATTTCTGTAAAGCCGAATAAAAGTAATTATAAGCCGGGGGAAACGGCTCTATATCAATTTATAGTTACCGATCAGAAAGGCAAACCGGCTGTTAATGCAGAACTATCCGTCGGTATTGTAGACGAAAGCATTTACGCAATTAAAGAAGATCAAACTCCTTCAATTCAAAATTTCTTTTATGCACCGGCATATACTTACATTCCTACCTTCTCATCACTGCAATACAGTAATTTAAGCGGAAGCAGCAGGCAGGCAACCTTCTTAGATAAGTACTACTTTAAGGGAAAAGAGCGTGAAGGAAGAATTGGCAGCAGCTCGTTTTACGGAAGAGTTAAATCTAAAGGTTCAATCTCCGTTGAAGGCGCCTTCTTGATTCTCAGCAATGATTACGACTTCTACAAGACCCGCATAAATCGTGATGGAAATTTTGAATTCAATAAGATAGTAAAAGGAACCTACGATGTTTTCATTATTCTTAAAAGAGGCTTCATAAAATTAGCTGATAATGTTAGAATATACGGCAAAGTCTACAGGGAATTTGAGCTTGACGAAGAAAGAATAATATTTGATGAATCGGCAACCGAACTGCAGAGAGCACTTGGCTTGGATTTGCCTTCCTCAAGAAGCGGAATGTTCTTTGAGGCTGAATCAATCGATTCTGATAACCGCATAGCGCGGAAAGAAGCAGTTGAATATGTGCAGGCAGAAATCCGTTCAAAATTTGTTGATGCAGCATTCTGGAAAGCCCATCTTCTAACCGACTCCGAAGGAAAAGCAAAAATTGAGTTTCAAATGCCGGATAATCTTACAACGTGGAGAACTACAGTGAGGGGAATTACTGATGCAACAGATGTTGGGGAACAAATTGATAAGGTTATTACGCGGAAAGAATTATTAATCAGAATGGAAACTCCCAGATTTTTCAGAGAGGGAGATAAACTTGTTATCTCAACCAATGTTCACAATTATTTGGATGAAGGAAAACAAACAAAAATCTCTTTCAGCGCAAATAATTTAACCCTTATCGATTCAAAAATTGATTTGAAAAAATTTAATGTTATAAATAAGCGGGATAATTTTTACGAGGTCTTCATCGAAAAAAATTCCGAAGTAAAAATTGATTGGACGATAGAGGTTGCTGAACCTGTGGGTGAGGCTGTTCTGTGCGCAGAAGCTTTAACGAATCAGGAATCGGATGCAATGGAATTGAAAATACCTATTTATCCCAAAGGTATAAGAATTACAAATCCGATTACAATTAATTTAAATAACGAAACAGCATCTGATCAAATGAACATTATCATTCCGGGTGATGCCGATTTGAGAGCAGCAGAATTCACATTTACTCTAACCCCTTCCTTAGCCGGAACAGTATTGAAGGCAATTGATGATCTCGTTGCATATCCTTACGGCTGCGTTGAACAAACTATGAGCAGATTTTTGCCTGCGGTTATTGTTGCTAATTCGTTTAAGGAGATAGGAGTTCCGTTAAAAACATCAACCATTGAAAAGCTTCCGGATGTAATTGAAGCCGGTTTGAAACGCCTCTATAACTTTCAACATGATGACGGAGGATGGGGCTGGTGGAAAAATGACAATTCAAATCCTTTTATGACTGCCTATGTTATTTACGGTCTTAGTCTTACTAAAGAATCAAAAATTAAGGTCGACGAAAATGTTTTGAACAAAGGAATCGAATTCCTTAAGAAAAAAATCGATACAGCATCCGATGAAGACCGCGTTTCTTTGGCTTTCATGCTTTACTCGCTCTCGTCAGCCTTAAGTGGAAATACTTCAAAATCGTCTTCATATATAGATATGATTGAAGTGCTTGTGAGGGGGGATCTTACTCCTTATGCTGCCTCACTGCTTGCATTGGCTGCATTAAATTTTAATTCTGATAAAACGGCAGCGAAGTTAGTCGACTTACTCAAAGAAAAAGTAAACGAAAGCAGCCGCTTTGCTTTTTGGGGTACAGATGAAAAACATTATTATAGATGGCAAAATGATAAAGTTCAATCCACAGCTTTTGCATTAAAAGCTTTAATTCAAATTGAGCCAAACTCTCCCTTGATTACGAAAGCGGCTAATTGGCTGATAACACAAAAGCAGGGTTACTCCTGGAGATCAACGCAGGAAACAGCTACTGTAATTTTTGCACTAACAGATTATCTGAAAGCAACTGATGAATTAAATCCCGAATACAAGGCTGAGGTTTATCTTAACGATAAAAAATTCTTTGAAAAGAATTTTACTAGTGAAGATATCTACGCAAATATACAAACCATAAAGCTTCGGGATATTAATCCTTCGCTGCTGAAGCAGGGGGAAAATCAAATCAGAATTGTTAAAGCAGGCGAAGGACGCTTATACTTTTCCGGCTTAAATACTTTTTATACATTAGATAAAAAGATTGCCGATCAGTACCGTTCATTCAATATAAAGCGTGAATATTATATCCTTCAGGCGGTGGAGAGCAGCGGAAGATTTCTATACTTGAAAAAGAAGTTCAACGGCGAAGTTACCTCCGGTCAGGATATTCTTGTAAAAACTTTTGTAGAAGTGCCTGAAGGCGGCATGCAATATTTTATTCTTGAAGATATGCTTCCCTCAGGATTTGAAGTTGTTAAGGATGAACAGAATTACGAAATAGAAGGCGAACACAACTATCAACCGTTTGAATATCGGTATTATCCTTCGTGGAGATGGTTTTATGCCGACAAGGAATACCGGGATGATAAAGTAGCATTCTTTGTTACCAACACGAGTCAGAGCATGGAATTTTCTTATATAATGAAAGCGCAAATTCCGGGGAATTACAGCGTAATGCCATCGCAGGGTTCATTGATGTATTATCCTGAAATAGCAGGCTACAGCGATATGATTGAAATATCGGTTAAGGATTTAGACTGATTTAAAAAATTTTATTTATGGTGTAGAGGCGGAGGGCCCCGGCTACCGGGGACAAATCATACCGCCTCTACTTTAATAAGTTCGGTTTTTTCGAGTTACATATTTAAAGTTAGTTAAACATGTACCTCAAGCCAACCTGCACTTGCCAGCGCGACTTCAATCCTGGATCATCAATAAAAGTCTCCTTAGTTGCTGTATTGAACTTAAAGACAGGCGCACCGCTGTCATTAAATTTTACTAATTCTAATGGAGATGTTGCGGCGGAATTTGCAACTTGACGAACTCCCCAATCGGAATTTAACAGATTCGCAAAATTCAATATGTCCACACTTAATTGGAAAGTGTTTTTCCTTCCGCCTAAGAAGAATGAAAAATCTTGAAGCAGCCTCAAATCGATGTTACCGAACCATTTATTTATTGCACCGAATCTTTCGGCAATTTGACCACGGCGGGAATTCAAATATTCATCCTGCTCGATAAAGCTGTTAAATGCTGCCCACTGTTCTGCGGCTGTTACAACTTTACCGCCTGCATCGGTATACTGCTCAAAATTAATTTCATTCTGATTTCTCGGAATATAAATTAAATCATTGGTGCTGCTTCCATCACCGTTTACATCACCGGCATATAAGTAAGAATATCTGTTTCCGCCGGCACCTTCAAATTTATTTCCTTCGGCAGCTTCGAAGAATAATCCGATGCTGGTGGCAAATTGATCCGACCAGATATGGCGATAAGTAAATCCACCAACTATTCTGTGGCGGTTTCCAAATTCGGAGTAACTTAATTCGGGTTTATTAGGATCGCCTTTCACGGGATTCTCTGCCCACAATACGCTCGCAATTTCAGTTGATTTCATCAGGCTTTTTGCTTCGAGAAATGTATATGATAAAAATGTGAACAACCCTGAGTCGAACGTCTTTCTTAACTGTGCTGTGATACTAAAATTATAACCTTCATTTGAGTTATCGATAACATAAGCGCCTGCACCTCCGTCAGGATTTAATTCAAACTGATTGTCGCCGTTAGCATCTACTCCGCCAAAAAATGGTCTTCCGTCAGGCAAATATCTTACCGGGGTTCTCAAATCTGCATTCCTTACATAGATGGAATTTATATCTTTTCCATAGATAAACTCTAAAGTGCCTAATAAATCCCAGGGCAGTTTATGATCGACTGCTAAATTAGTTGTCCAAATCTGGGGCCACTTGAAATCATCAACCATTCCATTCAGATCGAAAGATGTTTGAAGAATTGCATCATCAGAAGTTGCGACTTGCGTTTGTACATTCGGATATAGATTAGGATTATTTCCGGGATTGGAAATAACATTGCCTACCCAAACGAAAGGCAGCCTGCCGGTAAAGATTCCAGTTCCGCCGCGAACTTGTGCAGACCGATCGCCCATTATATCCCAATTAAATCCGACACGCGGTGAATATAATGGTTGAACACCTGGCAGCTTGCTTTGGTCGATGACTTCCGGCTGATCGTTTTCATCGAGCAGAGTTAACCCTCGTGAGAAAGGATTATCTACCGGCTCGGTAAAATACATTGGAAAATCTACTCGTAAACCAAATGTTAAGCTAAGAGTAGAAGAAGCTAAATATTCATCCTGGGCATAGACGGATAATTGTCCGACCTCAATCTTTTCGCCTTTATAAGGACCGGTACCGATAACTCCTCTAAAATTATAAAAATTACTGGCAGAGGGATCGGTTCTTGCAAAGAAATCAGCAAGAGACGAAAACCTAGCACCGCCTATGAAGTCTAAAAAATCCGGAAGGAAGAACACACCATGCCGGAATATGTTAAAGGAGTTGAAAAATTTAAAGTATTCAAAATTGGCTCCGGCAGTTAGTACATGGTTCCCCATGAAGTAACTAAAATTATTTGTAATCTGTAATACATCTTGATCCAGGATATTGTGAATCGAAAACGGTTCATGCCCTATCGTTGTATAATTGATACCGTTCTCTAAAATTTCAATAGTTGGGAATGGTTCGCTAAATGGATCTCTGTAATCTCTGAACCTGTTATAGCTTGCGAAGAAACGATTTGCAAAACTATTGCCTCTCGAATTTAATTCTGCTGCAAAAGAATTTAATCTGTTGTTAATTCTATAGCCCGAATTTCTGAATGGTATGCTGTTCTCGTTTGGACCACGACCGCCGGCACTAAGAACAAATGGATGGGGAGGCAGCTCTCTGCGCGCATCCAATCTGTTATAACGGAAGCTTAGATTATTATTCTCATTTATGTTGAAGTCGAGCTTAATGATTAATTTCTCGTTATCTGTTCTGTTTATATAATCTTCGTAGGGACCGGTATCATATCCATAAACATCGCGCATCCGTTTTTTTATTGAATCCATAACCGAAGCACTTACGCGCGATATACCAAAACCAGAAGTCCCCCTATATGTAGCAAAGTTAGTTCCGGGGTCTTCACGGCGCTCAAGCTCTGCATTTATGAAGAAAAATAATTTATCTCGAATTATTGGACCGCTTACGCTAAAACCCGACTGATTGAAGAACAAACTTGGATCTGCAACTACTTTCTCACCTGAAACTTTGTTGCCTAACAAAGATTCATTACGCATAAAACTGTATAACGAACCTTTAATTTCATTGGTGCCGCTTTTCGTCACGGTGTTTATTCCGGCTCCGGTAAATCCACCTTCGCGTACATCAAACGGAGCTACGGAAACTTGAACTTGAGCAACGGCATCATAAGGAACCGGTTCTGCGTTGGTTTGTCCTCCCGGTGCCGGGTCATCCAGACCAAAAGGATTATTAAAATAAGAACCGTCTAATGAGATATTATTGTAAAGCCAATTGCGCCCACCAAAGCTAAAGTTACCGTCACTTCGCGGATCAAGTCTGGTAATGTCGCGGGTACTTCGCTTTATGGTAGGAAGCATTACAATATCTCTTGGATTAACATACGTTTGAGCGCCGGTTCTATTGCTGTTAAAAATATCGTCAACATCTGCAGTAACAACAACTTCCTCACCGGCAATGGCTTCCAATGCCAGCTCAAAATCCAGGCGTAATTTCTGACCTACTATCAGGTATACATCTTCTACGCTTTCTTTCTTGTAACCAATATAAGAAACCGTTACCGTGTAAGGACCGCCAATTCGCATATTAAGAATATTGAATTGGCCGTTATCTCTAGTTGAAACGCCATACTGCGTTCCGCTAGGAATATGAATCGCTATAACATTGGCGCCCTTCAATAATGCTTCGTCTTTATCCTGAACAATACCTTCAAGTGAAGCAGTGGTAACACCTTGGGGATAAATTTGAGTGAAGGAGAACAGAGATAAGAACGCGAACGGCAGTAAGAGGGCAAGTAATTTACGTTTCATAAATAACTCCTTTTAATTTTGAAATAAATTTTTAAATCGAGCCGTTTAGAAAACAGTCATACTAAGTTGAGGACGTTTCCCATCCCCCCCTTAGAAAAAAATAACTTAAATTATTTAAACCGCTGAAACACTCGAAGATAATTTTATGCCCTACCACCTGAACATAATTCAATTTTTCGAATACTTCAATCCTTTTTAAAAATAAATTTTTCATAACGGAATTCGTGTTAGTTCGCTTTTCTTTTGGAAGGACGAATGGTTCAAGAATCAATTAAATTAAGATGAAATTAAATGCTCATATTCCTTTCTTGATTTCGAGAATAATTGATTTCCTTTCTCATACCCTTCTTGATTCTAAAAAAATGAGTTGCTTAAATATTGAACACTCCCTTAATTTATATCATAAAATCGCAAAATATCGCTTCTGGCATATATCTTGCCTCTCTCAAGGCTAAGGAATTTTAATTCACTTAATAAAAAAAATATTATGATAAAAGGAACGGTAATAATAGATAAGGACCTCTGCAAGGGATGCGAATTATGCATAATTGCGTGTCCGCAAGAAAGTCTGGGTCTTTCGAGAAAAATTAATCCTCAGGGTTACCGCTATGCTGAGTTGATACAGGATAATTGTACAGGCTGTATCAACTGTGCATTGGTATGCCCCGATGTTGCAATAACTGTTTACCGGGAACCAAAGGCTGCGAAAAAAAAAGTAGCTTGAACAAGCCTGATAAATAATTACGTTCTTAAAAAAAGGTTTTAAAATGGAATCCAAAACAAACGAAAAAGAAGCACGCTTAATGAAGGGGAATGAAGCGCTTGCCGAGGCTGCGATACGTGCCAAAATAGATGCTTACTTCGGCTATCCTATTACTCCCCAATCAGAAATATTAGAATATTTTTCAAGAGAAATGCCTAACAGAGGCGGTATCGTACTTCAAGCTGAAAGTGAGGTAGCATCTATAAATATGATTTACGGTGCTGCCGGTGCAGGTGCACGCGTTATGACTTCTTCTTCCGGACCGGGCATCAGCTTAATGCAGGAAGGACTATCATACATTGCAAGCGCTCAACTGCCTTGTCTTGTCGTAAATGTTTCGAGGGGCGGTCCAGGTTTGGGGACTATTCAACCATCTCAAGGAGATTATTTACAAGCAGTAAAAGGCGGAGGTCATGGCGATTATCATGTAATCGTATTAGCCCCTGCATCTGTCCAGGAGATGGCTGATTTTGTATTCGATGCGTTCCGTTTAGCAGAAAAGTACAGAAACCCTGCTATGATTTTAACTGATGGTGCGCTGGGACAGATGATGGAAAAAGTTATTTTACCGGAAGAGGGTTCTCTTCCCAAACGAACGCCGGAGTGGGCAACGACAGGAAAACCTAAATCGAGGGAAAGAAATATTATTACTTCTCTATTTATCCAGCCGGAGGAAATGGAAAAAATAAATCTTGCTCTCCAAAAGAAATATGAACTGTTAAAACAGGAAGTAAGATATGAAGAATTTCAAACCGAAGATGCAGAAGTGATACTGGTTGCATTTGGATTATCAGCAAGGATTTGTCAAAAAGTTGTGGAGCTTGGAAGAGAAAAAGGAATACGAATCGGTTTAGTAAGACCTATTACGCTGTATCCATTTCCATATACAATTCTCAATGAGCTTGCTAAAAAAATTGATTTCTTTGTAGTTGTTGAAATGAACGCAGGTCAAATGTTAGAGGATGTAAGGCTCGGGGTGAGTGGAATATGCCCCGTTCACTTTAAGGGCAGAATGGGCGGCATGATTCCAACTCCTGAAGAGGTTCTTGAAGAAGTTGAGATGCTGCTGGAAAAACATGATGTAAGCCATGATATGGAGGT
>CAZTDB010000023.1:0-12779 GCA_964612385.1 uncultured Ignavibacteriaceae bacterium | reverse complement strand
AACTAAATTAGAAGAACCAAACGCGAAAAATTACAATGTAAACGTTTACATTTAACTTTAAAATAAAATTTTTATGATCCTTTGTCAAGAAAAATCGTAACCCGGCTTATTTTTTTTGAAAGGAGTATCTCTAATCTTCTGTTTTCGAGGTAATAATTAACAAATTTCAAAGATTTGTTATTAAAGTAATCGGGGTGAAAAGAGAATAGATCGCAGTTCCAAAAGGAAGTTTGCACAAAATACACCGAGCCATCTACCGGACTTGAACCGGTGACCTGCTCATTACGAGTGAGCTGCTCTACCAACTGAGCTAAGATGGCTTTATTAAAGATGGAAGGTTAATTGAGATAATTGATTCGTCGAGCTTAATTTAATTAAAGTGTCCCGCTAAGAAATGATTATCTTAATTTTTTCTTATGTCTGTTCTTTCTTAATCTTTTTTTTCTTTTGTGGGTTGCCATTTTATGGCGTTTGCGTTTCTTTCCGCAGGGCATTTATGTCTCCTTATTTATTTATTAAATCTTATCTAATGTGATTGTAACAACGATTGGGCTTTATTACCGATCTCGCTATTGGGATTTATTTCATAAGCTTTTTTAAGCCATTCTTTCGAAACTTCTAAATTTCCGGCTGCTAAATTAACAATTCCTAAGTTTAAATGCCCAATCTGATGTTTTGGCTGATATTCCAATGCCTTTGTCATTTGTAGTATTGCCTCATCGTAGTTGCCTAAATTATAGTAACACACTCCCATGTCAATCCTGGCATCGGCATCTTCAGGCACTTTACTTAGATACTGCTGATAATTTTGTATCGCTTGTTCATACAATCCTGTATCGTTTTTTAGATGAGCTAAATCCAATAACGTTTTTAAGTCTTCAGGATTGCTTTTTATAATTGCTTCCAATTCATTTATCTTATTCAAATTCGCTAAATTAATATTGCTGCCGGCACTTTGATCAACGGGGGTGTTTATGGTTTGTATTTTTGGAGAATCAAAAACTCCGGCAATTATCATAATTACCAAGCCTAAAATTATACTGCCCATTGAAATAAGGGATATCTTTGTCAAATCTAATTTTTTTTCAGAAACGGAAGTGGATTGTACCGGAGTTCTTTTTTGTTTTTTTCTGTCGCTCTGGGAAGGTTTGGCTGTAGTCCCTACTTTTTTCTCCTTCGCTATTCTTGGCGATGAAATAACAGAGCCTGAAAGTTTAGCTCCGCAAGATGCACACGCTAAATCCGAAGCTTGATTTTCTTCCCCGCAAACATCACACATTATTAAAGCTGAAGAGAATTTGGTGCTTGCAGTCTCTTTATACTTTTCATCGGAAGCAAGGGCACCTTTAATAACCACGCTGCCGCAATTAGGACAAAATTTAAATTCACTATTTAACTCTGCGCCGCATTCAGTACAATACTTTATCATACTATATTCTATTCTCTTTCTCCTCTTCTAAAGATCGTTCCGACATTCCTTTATTAACCATCTCTTTAAAGTCTTTTGAAAACTTAAATGTGGGCACAAAGTGAGCTGGGACAAAAACTTGCTCACCGGTTTTGGGATTTCTTGCCTGCCTAGCATTTTTCTTTTTGACTTTGTAGCTGCCGAAGCCGCGAATCTCAATGCCGCGCCCTTCTTTTAAGGCTTCAATAACAGTTTTAAAGAACCCCTCAATTATCGCTTCGGTCTCCAGCTTTGTTAGCCCCGTGCCTGCTGCGACCTTGTCTACTATGTCGGCTTTAGTCATTTTCCACCTTACCCAAAATTACTAAAAAGTTTTATAAGTCTTTATAAATCAATGGCTTAAATTATTAAAGAATTCTTAAAAATCAAAGGTATTTTGTTTTGCTCGATTTAATTAACTTTAGAAATGTTTACTGCCGGAAATAGTCTCAATATGATAAAGATTTCTCAAAATTCTCAAGCTGTTTTCTCATAAATGATTAAAATTCAAGGTATTCATAATGGTATAATACTTGCAAAATTCGACCTATTCAAACTATAAGGCTTCTATGGAGTTAATTGATATCATAATTTATGTCTTAAAATTATTTGCTCTCAGCAGTTTTATTCTGCTTACTCTATCTTACATGATTTTTAAGATTAAAGACAGATCAAGAATAAAACCCTATATGGTTTTAAGCACGAACAATTCAGTGAACGCTTCAACCCGGCATTATAAGATCATTCCCCATGAAGAAAAACCCGAAGCAGATAAAAATAATCCGCCGGTGAAAAAATTAAGATCCACCCGCCGCTATAAAGTAATTAACGAACAAACTACATACCGCATTGAAAGTGAATCTAAAGAAGATAAAACTCCCATTCCAGAACCCGCACCCGTCAGGCAGCAGAGGTCCACTCCACGTAAGATGGATGTTTATAGTTTTTATTCAACAAGTAAGTTCGAAAGTATGCATAAATTGAAATTGCAATAAATTACAATCCCCTATTAACAGGTTCTATCTTAGAATTTAAACTTTTACCCTGGCTTTTTTCCTTTTCATTATCTCTGCCGCAATCACACATCGAACTTATAGATTCTGCGAGATATTTCCATACATTTTTCTTTTAAGTATATTGTGTTGTGAATACAAAAAAAATAATCTCATATATCATATTAGAATCAGAATGAAAACAATTCTTATAAAAAATATGGTGTGCAACCGATGTATAAAGGTTGTAAAAGAGGAATTCCAAAAACTTGGGCTGGAAGTAAAAAGCATAGTTTTGGGTGAGGTTGAAATTGATTCTCCCGATGAACAAATTGATATGACAAAAATAAAATCTGTTCTTGAAGAAAACGGTTTTGAATTGCTCGATGACAGACAGGCAAAGCTAATAGAAAAAATCAAAATTTTAATTATTGAGTTGATTTATTATAACCCGGAAGCGGATCTTTCAAAAATTAATTTTTCGGAATATCTCGCAAACAATATCAATTTGAGTTATCAGTACCTCAGCTCTCTTTTCTCATCTACAGAAGGTTTAACAATTGAGAAATTCATAATAAATCAGAAAATTGAAAAGGTTAAAGAGATGCTGATTTATGACGAATTAACACTCAGCGAAATTTCTTATCAATTAGGGTATAGCAGCGTTCAGCATCTTTCCAATCAATTTAAAAAGATTACAGGATTATCTCCTACCGAATTTAAACGCGTTAAAAATAAATTAAGGATTCCAATAGATAGCCTCAATCGTTAATTTTTTTAATCAGAATATTCCAACTCCATCATTAGATAGATATTCCAAGCGTTTGCCCGCCGGTTAGATCGAATTTAATTAATACCATTAAAATTCTATACAACATTTTATTATAAATATAACATGGTGAAATATTCTCCGATTAATTTTGATGCATTAAAAACAAAAAATTATTCAGGAGTAAGTGGTGCAATTGGAAAAATTAAAAATTTCCGGCATGTCATGTATGCATTGCGTTCAGTCAGTAAAAGACGAGCTTTCCAAGCTTGACTTGCATATAAAAAAAGTAGGAATTGGCTTTGCTGAAGTAGAATTTGATCAATCAAGCGTGACTTTAAATCAGATAAAAAAAGCTATTAAGAAAGCCGGTTACACACTGATCGAAAATTAATCTTCAAAATTTTATCAAAGTAATTTGATTACTGAACCAATGGCTAAAATTAAAAATATAAAAAAAATTACCCTGCCCGTTGATGGTATGACATGTGCAAGCTGCGTAGCGAGAGTAGAAAAATCAATTGCAAAAGCAGCGGGAGTACAGAATGTTTCAGTTAACTTAGCGTCGGAAAAAGTTTCTTTCGAAATTGACACTGATGTTGCCGTGTTAACTGAAATTGAAAAAAATGTAACGGCAGCGGGATACAAACTTGGTATTCCTAAGAATGATATAGCGGTGTTCAACGAAACAGAATCTCAAGCCGAAAGAACAAAAAAAGAATATTTACGGAAGCTCAAAAACGATTTAATATTATCCGTTGTTCTCACAATACCGGTTCTAATTTTAAATATGGGGATGATGTGGGAAAGTTTTTTAGCTGTAATACCTTTTTCGATCGATCAAATAAATAAAATCTTACTGCTGTTAACTACACCATTAGTTTTTATTTCCGGCAGAAGGTTTTATTCATCTTTTTGGAGCAATACTAAGCACTTAACAGCCGATATGAACTCGCTTGTTGCTATCGGAACTGGTTCGGCATATCTATACAGCACTTTCACATCGCTTTTTCCCAGGGTAATTCACAAATTAGGAATAAGTCATGATGTTTATTTCGACACCGTAGCGGTTATCATCTCATTAATTCTACTTGGAAAGTGGCTTGAGCTGAGAGCAAAATCGAAAACTAATAGTGCAATACAAAAATTACTCACGCTCACTCCTAAGACTGCAACCGTTAAGCGAGACAGAAAAGAAATAGAATTAAGAATCGATGAATTACAATTAAATGATATTGTAGTTGTTAAACCCGGAGGAAAAATTCCTGCAGACGGAATTATTGTGAATGGCAGTTCAGTTGTTGATGAATCTATGATAACAGGTGAAAGTGTTCCGGTCGAAAAAACTATAGGCGCAAAAGTAATTGGTGGAACAATCAATAAAACCGGTTCATTTAATTTTGAGATAACTGCTTTGGGCAAGGAATCCATGTTAGGTCAAATAATCAGGATGGTTGAAGATGCCCAGAGTTCGAAGGCGCCTATACAAAATCTGGCTGATAAGGTTTCTTCGATATTTGTTCCCATAGTAATTTTAATTGCTTTACTCACATTCATAATTTGGGCGGCGATTGAGCCTTCAGCAATTTTCAATAAAGCTTTGATGAATTTTATATCGGTGTTGATAATTGCATGCCCTTGTGCACTTGGATTGGCAACGCCTACCGCAATAGTAGTTGGCACAGGTAAAGGGGCACAACAAGGTATTCTGATAAAGAACGGTGAAAGTTTGGAAGCAGCTCACAAAATTTCAACTATCATATTTGATAAAACAGGTACCATTACAAAGGGTTCACCCACAGTTTCAAAATTTTTAACTAACAGCATAAGCGAAGAGGAATTGTTAACGTTAACCGCTTCATTAGAATCTAAGTCCGAACATCCTTTAGGAAAAGCGATAGTAAGTTATGCCATGGAAAAAAATATCGCTCTTTCAGAAGTTGATCATTTTGAAAGTGCAGCCGGGAGAGGTGTGAAAGCACAGTTAAATGGAAGAGTAGTAAAAGCCGGCAGCTTAAAATATTTACAGGAAGAAAAAGTTGATATTAATGATCTGAAAAAATTAACACACAATGATACGCATGGTAAAACCAGTATATTTGTCTCAGTAGATCACAAGCTTGAGGGGCTATTCATACTTGAAGATAAAATTAAACCCGGTTCCATCAAAGCAATAAATTCAATAAAAGAAATGGGAATTAGAACTGTAATGCTTACCGGCGATAACTATGCCGCGGCAAAAAAAATTGCAGATGAGTTAGCTATAGATTCTTTCGAGGCAGAAGTTTTACCCGGGAACAAAGCAGAAGCTGTTGCTATGTATCAAAAAGGCGAAGAAGTTGTTGCAATGGTAGGTGATGGAATAAACGATGCACCTGCATTAGTTCAAAGCGATATAGGAATTGCAATAGGAAACGGAACAGACATTGCGATTGAATCAGCAGATATAGTGTTAATGCACGGAGACCTGAATAAAGCTGCCACAGCAATTAAGCTTTCAAAAAAAACGATATCAATTATCAAACAAAATTTGTTTTGGGCTTTTATTTATAATACTCTCGGAATTCCGCTTGCCGCTTTGGGCATGCTTAATCCGGTGTTTGCCGCATTAGCTATGTCCTTTAGTTCAGTGTCGGTAATCAGCAATTCCCTCCGGTTAAGAAAATTTAATTCTAATAAAAAGTAAATTTCATTAGGATGAATATGAAAAATTATTTCAAACAGACGAATCCTTTTATAGTACCAACTGACGATAATAAAGTGATTAAAGAACACTTCGGTAGGGCAAGTATAAATACCGGGGACTACAGTGTGGCGCACATGACAGCCCCGCCGTTTTGGTCGGAACCGTTTCAAACACCAGATTTTGATGAAATTACTTTTATTATATCAGGGAAAAAACAAATCGAAGTGGAAACTAAAACAATAGTGCTATTACCGCACCAATCTATTTGCATTAAGAAAGGAGCTAAAGTAAGGTATTCGAATCCTTTTGATGAACCTTGTGAATACTTATCGTTCTGTATTCCTGCCTTCACTTTGGAAAGAGTGCATAGAGAATCGGAATAGTGATATTTAAATAATAATTTTATTTTTAGGCATGAGCTATGAATTAATTTTATTTATCACTTTCGCCTCAGTAACCGCAGCAGCAGTTATCTGGTTATTTCTCGCTAAGCTGAATGCTTCTCATCAAATAACCTCAGGCAGACTAACACTGCTTTTAATTTTCATCGGATTATTATTTCGTCTGCTTTTTACGATTCTTACTCCTACCTTTTACGCACCCGACGAGATAGGTCATTTCAATTATGTAAAATATATTTACGAAAATAGAGCGCTTCCTGTGTTCGATCCCGAAATAGCAGTAGAAAATAATGAATTCGAATATTATCAGCCGCCGCTATATTACTTAACGTTAATGCCTGCTTACGCCGCAGCAAAAATTTTAAATTTAGATGAAGATACCACCGTCAGAATTTTACGATTGCCGTCAATGTTACTCTGGCTCATCAACCTTTTCTTCGGAATAAAAATTTTAAATAGATTGAAAATCGGGAATGAATTTATTAGAATATTTTTTATCGGTATGTTATCGCTTCTGCCAACTTACCTATTTATCTCGTCGGTTATAAATAACGATAACCTCGTCATTACGTTAGCAGGGGCTTATCTCTTCTGCCTTTCAGGTAAAACATCACTAAAGTATTCGGTTGTGACAGGAGTAATAATAGGATTGGCGTTCTTAACTAAACTAACCGCTGCGGTATTGTTTATCCCTGCAATTTCATTCTTGCTGATAAAACTTATTAAAAAAGAAATATCTCCAAATCGAGCCGCATTATATTCATTAGTAGTTTGTGTTATTCCATTTGTTTTATATATACCTGTCGGTTTTCGCAACATAACTTTATACGACAGCTTCATAGCACTAAGCATAGGAAATGAACCTGCGGTATGGCGGTCTATTTTCCATAGCTTTGTAGAAATTCAGAATAATATTAAAGAAACATTTTGGTCGGCATCGGGACACTATATGCGTCAAAGGTTTTTGCCTGATATCGGAATTCATTTAACTTATCTTAGTGTAATCGGTTTAATATGGGCTTATGTCAAAAGAAGAGAAAACAGCCTGCTGCCTTTTGAATCGACTGCCCGAATGTTTGTGCAATCAACTGCTGCGGGTATGATTGTAAATTTATTAATCGTACTGTGGTTTGGTATGACTTATGCACAAGGGCAAGGAAGATTCCTTTTTACAATGCTAATCCCTATCATACTTTTAATAGCTGCCGGATTAAATGTTTTTATCGATAAAATTAACTTTAAAAATATTACTATTCATACAGCGGGATTTTTTCTGCTTTATGCTGCCGGTTTTACCGCCTATTCTTTAGCCGCTTTCTCAAGAAGATTCATTACAGGGTAAGATCATCACACCATTTTAACATCAATTAAACTTTTGGTAATCTTTCTATATAAGAACTAGTGCTTAACACGGCGAAAGATTCGGTTTGTCGAAGCTCCTCTAAGTCAGCGCAATTCATATAGCTCATTGAACTTCGCAAGCCGTCTGAGATGCTGTCGATAACATTTTTAACAGTACCTTTATAAGCAACCATCGTTTCTTCACCTTCAATAAATTCATTTCTCATCTTTACACCGAATGAAGCCGAACCGCGGTATTTTTTCCATAACTGTCCGTTGTATTTTATTACTTCCCCGGGGGTTTCCTTAGTTCCGGAAAGCATCCTTCCGAGCATTACGCTGTCAGCACCTAATGCAATAGCTTTAGCAATATCGCCCGGACTTTTAATTCCGCCATCGGCTATAATTTTAATTTTTAATTTTTTTGCATTACGTTCAAATAAAACATTTAGCAAAGATGAAACCTGTCCGATTCCTATACCGGTTTGAATTGAGGTTGTGCAAACACTCCCGCTGCCGATACCTACTCTAACGGCATCCGCTCCGGCATCTTCAAGCTGCTGCAGTGATGAACCATGAGCAATATTGCCTACAATTATCTTTACATCGTATTTGCTTTTTATCTTTTCGGTGTGTTCAAGAACTGCACGATTATTTGCGTTAGCGGTATCGATGCAAATAATGTAATTCCTTTCGGCAAGCTTATCCATTAATTCTGTCGATCCATTCAGCGGTATTGACACAGCTTTGATACTGCTGTTATAATTATCTTTTTTAAGAATTTCGCTTAAGGAAGAATCAAAACGGTTTAGAATACCAAGACAGCCAAGGTTTGATAATGCTTTTGCCATCTCCAAGCCTGTCACCGTATCCATGGGACTCGATAAAACCGGAAGAGCCAAATCAATTCCTAAAAAAGTTGAGGCTGTAACAGATTCGGTTCTTGATCTTATCTTCGATATCTCAATTGGAATAAGGCTGATGTCGTCATAAGTTAATGATTGAGGATACTCGTTCAAATCTTTTTTTGTATATACTTTCATTTGTTTTAGCTTTTAATTTTTATTTAGTTTTTAATTAATTGTTTAGGTTTAATTTACTTCGAAAATTTTTTTAGCCAATCAGCGCTTCAAGCTGATTCAGCAATTCATTCATTTTTTTTGTTACGGCGGTTACCGGTTCGCTCGAGTTCATATCAACTCCGGCTGACTTAAGAATATTTATCGGATAATCGGAGCTGCCTGCTTTAAGAAAATTTAGGTAACGTTCAACAGCAGGTTTGCCTTCGGATTTTACCTTTGCTGAAAGCGCTTCCGATGCTGCAAAGCCGGTTGCATATTGAAATACGTAAAAATTATAATAGAAATGTGGTATTCTTGCCCATGTAAATTCTTCCTCTTTATCAATAACCATTTCCTTTCCCCAGTACTTTTGATAAATATCCTTATATAAACTGCAAAGGCTTTCAGCGGTTAAAGCTGAATCTTTTTCAAGTCTTGTGTAAACTTCTAATTCAAATTCGGCAAACATTACCTGCCGATAAAAAGTTGAAGTAATGTTATTCAGATATTTTTCGAGAAGAAACAGCTTTTCATCTTTTTGAGATGAGATTGAAATTAGATAATCTAACAACAGCGATTCATTAAAAGTGGAAGCTACTTCGGCAAGAAAAATAGAATAGCTTGTATAAGGATAGGGCTGCGAAAGTCCTGTATAATACGAGTGCATATTATGACCCATTTCATGCGCTAAAGTAAAAACGTCATTCAATAGATTAGTCCAATTCAGAAGGACGTAAGGATGCACACCGAAAGTCGTTCCCGAAGAATAAGCACCGCTTCGTTTGGATTGGGTTTCATACACATCAATCCATCTATTTTGGAATGCGTTATTCAGTGAATTCAAATAATCTTCTCCTAACGGCTGCAGGGAATTGTATACTAATTTAGTCCCTTCTTCATAAGAATATTCCCTCTCGATTGTTGGAAAGAGTGTTGTATAAACATCATAAGGATGAAGCTCATCAACAGATAATATTTTTTTCTTTACGGCAGCCCAGCGATGAAGCGGAGTTAAATTCTCGTTCGTTGTTTTAATTAAATTATCGTAAACAGTCCATGGTATATTGTTTGTGTCTAAAGCAGCCTCTCGTGCTGAATTGTATTTCCGTGCCTTTGCGTTGAAAATGTTCGCTTTCAAATTTCCGTTAAAAAGCTCGGTTACTGTATTTATGTATTGAATGTACATATTTAAATAACCTTTAAAGGCTCTTTCTCTGAAGGCTCGATCCTTGGAATACATCGCAGCATAAAATCTGGCATGGGACATCTCCACCTGTTTACCTTTCTCATCTTCAATAACTGGAAATTTAAGATCGGAGTTTGTGAATATTGAATAAGCCTTATAGGGTGTGGCAGTTACTTCATGGGAAAGCGCTAATATTTCTTCCTGCTCTTTTTTCAGAGTGTGATGTTTTGTTCTGATGATATCGTTTAAGTAATGCCTATAGACTTCCAACTCGCTTTTTATTTCAAGAAAGTTAAACAACCGATCTTCCGGTATTTCAAGCAGTTCAGGTTTTATATATGATCGAGAAGCAGAAACTTTTGTAAATAAATTTCTGATTCTATCATCCATAGCGCGGTATTTTTGAACACGCATATCCGAATCCCTTGACAGCATTGCATAGAGATGAAGTTTTTCTAACACTTTGTTTATCGCATCATCAAACTGAAGACATTCATACATCACTTCGGCAGATTCGCTAATTTTGCTAGCGAATTTTTCATAGCCGGATAAATTTTCTTTAACCCAATTATAATCGCTTTCCCACTGCAATTCGTCCGGATAGATGTGCGTTAAATCCCACTTATATTTTTTGTCAATCTGCTCCCTTAAGGGTAATGCTGAATGATTTGTGCGGGCAAATAACAACAGCGGCTTCTTATGTATACTACTCATCTTCCTATAACTATAAATGAATACACTAAAATTTTTCGACGGGCAAATTAAAGAAGATTAACATAAAACTGAAGTGAGCTATAATAAATAGCCGGGACAATAACTCCTTGAACAAAAGTTGTTTATAATCATTTCGGGTTGAACCGAAAGAAAATGTATTCAATAAAATCATATTTTCAGATTTGATTAAAGAGGATTGATTGAAATTCTGATAAAATTTGTGATGAGATCATTACTCAGCTAATCTACCCGTGTAAGCTGGAACTTAAGCTTACCGGTAAAGCTCTCAAAATCAAATTCCACATAACCCGGTGTTTCTCTATCAAGTTCAACACGGATGGTTTCAAGATTTCTGTTTACCAGGTGCTGATAGAACAACTGTTTTGCCGGATTATAGATGTTAATTTCCAGCTTGCCTCCTTCATAACCAATCACCGAAATCGACATGATAGTTTTTTCACTTTTACTGAACGGATAATCGGGAAATATTGAAGACATTTCGTGGGCGTCAATTAAAAAGATGTAAGAATTTTGTGAGCGGATTTTAATCGGCTGGTTTTTGCTTCCGCCAAAATTATCCGGCTCAATTATTTCTTCCCTGCACGATTGAAGAAATAACAAAATACAAAGACACGATGCAGCCATCAGTGATGCGGTTAACTTATTCATGTTGGCACTTATATGTTTTCAGATAACACCGAATCTATGCTCTCCCGAAAAAATTCATAGCTATGAGCACCTAATAAAAATTTCTTTCGCTTTCCGTTTCTATCATAGATAACTGAAACGGGAATCGCCCCGCTCCAGTCTTCATTCAAATATTGAATAATTGCTTCCGCAGCCGATTCTTCGGCAACATATATATAGAATTTAACGCCATTCTTTTCAATAAAGGGAATTACGAGCGAATCAATATCCAATTCTGAGTCAACACTTAGACCGATAAGCTCAACTTCGTTATCCGGATAATGATCATTTAATTTTACGAGTGCGGGAAATTCTTCTACACATGGCACACACCATGTTGCCCACACATTTAAAAATAAAATTTTGCCTGTCTTGCTTTTAATTATTTGGTCAAGGCTCTTAACATCAACAACCTCAATTTGTCTCTTTTTCTCCGCACACCCGGTAAAAAGCAAAGCTGGAACTAATAGAACGAACAAAATATGTTTTATCATAAAATTCAGCTTACACGCTTGATTGTGCACCCGAATGCTTTCGTACGAGTATTAGATACTTTTTTACCGCTCAGAATCTCATTGAGTGCGTTTTCCAAATCTTTACTCTTTACTTTAGATTCGTTTCGCGAGTCGTCTATCCTTCCATGATATAAAATTTCAAAATTAGAATTTAGCACATATACTTCCGGAGTAACGGATGCATCAAATTTATCGGCAATTTTATTGTTTAAATCCTTTAGAATTATAAATTTAAGTTTATTTTCTTTCGCATGTTCTTTAATTTCATCAACATCTTCTTGCTTATTAGAATTTATTCCGAGAAATGTAACATCTTTATTTTTGTATTTTTTATAAATCTCTGTCATCCTGCTATTATAATCATTTGAAATCGGACACTGAGTCGCAATGAACATCACTACAATAGCTTTTGAGTCTTTAAAGTCATAAAGAGAGTATGACTTGCCGTTATAGTTCTTCAATGTAAAATCCTCAACTCTAACAATTTCTTTTTGCTCTGAAGCGGCAGAATCTTTTGAAAGAGATATTACTAATACAATAAGAACAGAAACAAGTAAAAAAATTACTTGGAATAATTTTTTGTACATCTTTACTCCTTTGATTTTTTGGTTATTTAATGTTAATCAAAAAGTCAAATCTATAATATGAAAAAATCTTACCCCTATTCTGTGTGTGTAATAATTTTTTGAAGAGCATTTTTCAAGCATCGCAGAAATTAAAAGCTCTCTATCCTGTCTATTTAGCTCAACTGAAAAACCCACCATCTTATCCGAAGGATCGAGCCTGTGTAAAAAGTGTTTCTGTCATTTCGACCGAAGGGAGAAATCTTTACTTACGCTTAGATTTCTCAGTCGCTCCGCTCCTTCGAAATGACATTTTAGGGTTTTTACACAGTCTCGATCGTTCCGGGAAACACGAAGCGAAATTTAGTGAGAACTTTCGGAACGATCCTTTGGAAGTGTCTTCGTGTCTTGGTGGCA
>CAZTDB010000022.1:0-12849 GCA_964612385.1 uncultured Ignavibacteriaceae bacterium | reverse complement strand
CTTTGAAGGGATACTTACTCTTTGGTCTGTATTTCTTTCAACCATGGCAAGCTATGCGCAATCGAGAAAGCTCATTTACTCTTTAATAATGGGATTGACGTTTCACTCTATACTTTTTTTATTTCAATATACAATCACTCTAATTATTTAATGGCTGAATCACTATGAATATATTCGAAAAAGAAAAACAATTGTTTTTAGGCACATACAAAAGAATCCCCATCGAAATTTCACACGGAGAAGGCGTTCACCTTATCGATGTTAACGGGAAAAAGTATTTAGATTTCTTTTGCGGATTGGGAGTAAATGCACTTGGACATTCACACCCTCGAATAATTGAAGCAGTATCGAATCAAGTAACAAGGTTTATACATTTATCTAATAATTATATAACGTCCATTCAGATTGAATTTGCCGAAATGCTTATCAAATATTCAGGAATGAACAAATTATTTTTAACGAACAGCGGAACGGAAGCTATCGAAGGAGCTTTGAAAATCATTAGAAAGAAGTTTGGTCCTGGGAAAATGATTTACTCATTAACAAACTCGTTCCATGGAAGAACTTACGGTGCAGTAACGCTTACTGAAAGAAATAAATACAAAGCCGGATTTGAGCCGATGCTTCCGGGAATATCGTACATTAATTTCAATGATGTTGAGGATCTAAAGGCTAAAGTTGACAAGAATACAGCGGCAATTTTCGTTGAGTTTATTCAAGGCGAAGGGGGAATAAATGTGGTATCCGATGAGTTTGCAGGAAAGCTAAACGAACTTCACCGGCAATTTGGATTTGCACTTGTTGCAGATGGTATTCAATGTGGGTGCGGCAGAACAGGCAAGCCTTTTTCATTTAATTATTATAATGTTTCACCTGATATAGTAACGAGTGCAAAAGCAATTGGTGGAGGTTTACCTTTAGGAGCAATTCTAACAACCGAGGAATATGCAAAAGTTTTGACACCAGGCAGCCATGGTACAACTTTCGGAGGAAATCCTGTAAGCTGTGCGGCAGGAAAAGTTGTGTTAGAAGAAGTATTCGAAAACGGATTAATGCAAAATGCTTTCGAGCTTGGAATGTACTTCAACCAGCAGCTTGAAGAAATAAAATCAATGTTTCCGCAAGACATAAAAGAAATCAGAGGGAGAGGATTGATGATCGGTATCGAGCTGTTTTATGACGGAAATTTCATAGTTGATTTACTTAGAGAAAGACAAATTTTGGCTAACTGTACAAATCAGAATGTTATAAGATTACTTCCACCTTTAATCGCAGCAAAAGAGGAGATCGATTTCTTCTTATTTAATTTTCATGAAATATTAAAGCATAAGCCTAAAGATGGAAATTAAAACAGATGTATTAATTGTTGGCAGCGGTATAGCCGGGTTATTTGCAGCTTTAAATATTGCAGAGTTTGCCGACGTAGTAGTTGTTACAAAAAAGGAAAAGACAGAGTCGAATACAAACTATGCACAAGGCGGGATAGCATCGGTTATGTCAAGCGAGGATTCCTTCGAGAAGCACGTTAATGATACTATGATTGCGGGAGCAGGACTTTGTAATAGAAAAATGGTCGACATTATGGTAAATGAAGGTCCAAACAGAATAAAAGATTTAATTGATTTAGGTACTGAGTTTACTCTTAAAGACGGAAAATTAGATCTTGTTAGAGAAGGGGGACATTCTGTTCCGAGAATTATTCATGCTAAAGATTTAACCGGGAAAGAAATTGAACGTGCTCTAATTAACAAAGTTAATAGCTTTAATAATATCCACTTAATCGAAAACAGCTTGGCAATAGATTTAATAACCGAGCACAATGTTCTGATGTTGAAGGATGAGCCGCTGACAAACCGCAACTGCTGGGGTGCCTATGTAATGAAAGGGGAATCGAAAGAAGTTATTAAAATCGCCGCAAAAGCTACCATTCTTGCCACGGGTGGTTTGGGACAGGTGTACCTCTATACAACAAATCCTGCTATTGCAACGGGAGATGGATTTGCAATGGCATATCGGGCTGGAGCAAGAATTGGAAACATGGAGTTCATACAATTTCATCCAACTTCATTTTATCATCCAAATAAAAAGAATAATAATAATTCTCCTGCATTTTTAATCTCCGAAGCAGTGAGAGGGTTTGGGACAATACTCCGTACGAAAGATGGCGGTCTATTTATGGAGCGATATGATGAGAGGAAAGATTTGGCCCCGCGTGATATTGTTGCAAGAGCAATCGATAATGAATTGAAAAAAAGTGGGGATGAGTGTGTGTACCTTGATATAACACATTCTCCAGCTAAGAATATAATCGAAAAGTTTCCAAACATATATAACACCTGTCGAACTTTTGGAGTTGATATTACGAAAGAATGGATACCGGTTGTTCCTGCCGCTCACTATGCATGCGGGGGAATTGTAGTGGATGAATTTGCCAGAACATCGTTAAAAGGTTTATACGCTTGCGGTGAAGTTTCCATGACGGGTGTACATGGTGCAAATCGTCTGGCGAGCAATTCACTTCTTGAAGCAGTAGTCTTTTCATACCGAGCCTCAAAGAATATCAAAGAATTTTTGAAAAGCTATCCTTCCGATATTCCCGAAATTCCGGGCTGGGATGATTCCGGTGCTTTAACTTCCGATGAAAAAGTATTAATCACTCACAGCATTAAAGAAGTAAAGCAAATAATGTGGGATTATGTTGGGATAGTTAGATCTAATCAGCGTCTAAGTCGTGCAGAAAAAAGAATCCATAATCTGTATACGGAAAACGAAGAGTTTTATAAAAGAACAAAAGTATTTGAAGAAATTCTTGAGTTGAGGAATTTAATAACCTGTGCACATATGATTATTAAATCGGCTAAGATGAGAAAAGAAAGCAGGGGATTGCACTACACCTTAGATTTTCCAAATACATTAGATGATCGATTAGCCTCAGATACTATAATTCAAAACCTTCACCCGTAGCGAATTGCTGGAAGTATTTCTTTAGCACTCCATATCTCAATCCTCTGGAGCTTACTACTAACTTCTCCAATCCTAATGTTTGCATTATGTAGATTAAAATCAATGCACCTGCTAATATAACATCATTCCTTCCCTCTACAACCTTTTTATGCTTTTTTAATATTTGTTCATAAGTTAAAATGGAGAGGCTGTCAATCGTCTTCTTGATTTCGGATTCGTGAAGCCAGGTTCCTTCTATCAATGGCTCATAAAATTCCTTTAAGTTTTGATTTATGCAGGCGAGTGTAGTTGGCGTACCCGCAACGGTAATTCCTTTATTCGGTGCCGGTATTTTATTCAACGACGAAAAGGAATTGGCTAAAAAATGAGAGAGTCCTATTACTTCGCCCAATGTTGGAGGATCGCTTGTTAAAAATTTTTCTGTTGCACTAACAACGCCAACCGGAAAACTTTTTCTTATTTCGATATGGTCTTTAGTCCCGAATATTAATTCGGTGCTGCCTCCGCCTATGTCTATCACTACATTTCTTTTATTCTTAGCAAGATAATCCTCAACACCCCAATAGGCTAACTCAGCTTCTTCTTCGCCTGATACGATATTTACTTCAAAATCATATCGATTGCGGATTTCCTCAACAATCTCGAAAGAATTGGAAGCAATGCGAAAAGGGTTTGTAGCTGTTACAAAAATTTTTTCAGCTTTATGTTTCTTGATGATGTTCGAGTACTCATCTAAAACAGTGAATAATTCCTTAATTTTTTTTTCCGTGATAGGGGAGTGGAGGGTCAGTCCCTCACCTATTCTCGGAATTTTTTGTTGGTTTTCAACAGTGATTATTTTATTCGAACCACTCTGGATTTTTGCAATCAGCAGTAAAACAGTGTTAGTTCCAATATCAATTGAGGCAACAATCATTATTTTTATTTATTTTAACCCGTGAAAATTTATAATAAATTTATGAATCAGCTTACAAAGACCGCAAAAGTTACCTTGCTCTTAACAATTGTTTTTGGCAGCCTTTGGCTGGGAAGTTATTTAACAAAACTTCTGCTCATATATCAATTATTTCAAGGTAATGAATTTGAATTAAAAGACTATCTAAACGACATCAACCTGGGGGCGGTATTAAAAACTATTAGTTCAGCTTTTTCGGCTGCATTAATTTTATATCCTTTATTCATAGTTTCCTTTATCTTGTTCATGTTCTTTTCGAAGCTCAACCTGAAAAGAAATGGCTGGCTGTTCATAATAACCATGCTTATAATAATAACTGCGCCGATGGAAATATATCTACTTTCAATAAATTATAAAATAAGTATGCTATCGTTAACTTCGCCCACCCCTGCAGATGAAATACTAAAATTAATCATTAAAAGAATGAACGTGCTTGGAAGTTTTCCGCTAGTAGAAATATTGTGTTATTTCGCAATTATTTTTCTAATCATTTTTAAACCACTGCATAAAGATACAGTTTAAGCAATGAAATTAAAAGAAAAAGAATTTGAGGAAACATTTCAAGAATTAAGAGCATTAGCCGGTCAGCTTGGAGCAGAAGTCCGTTTCGAAAAAGGCGATTTCAAAGGCGGTTATTGTATATTAAAAGAAAATAAAGTTATAGTGATAAATAAAATGGCAAACCTTCAACGAAAGACAGTGATACTTGCCGCCGCATTAAAAGAATTAGGCGTCGATCAAATTTATCTTACACCTAAACTTAGAGAAGTGATTGAAGAAATGGGGGAGATGCAATGAAAATTTTAATAATTAATGGACCTAATTTAAACAAATTGGGTGAACGGGATGTATTGTTCTATGGCAGTCTGACCTTAATTAGAATCGAAGAAATGATTAAGACAGAATTTCCCGGAGATCAATTCGATTTTATTCAATCGAACCATGAAGGTGAAATTGTTGATCATATTCAAAATGCATCTCAAAAATTTGATGGACTTGTTCTAAATCCCGGCGGATATGCGCACACGTCGGTTGCAATTCGTGATGCACTTTCTGAATGCAATATTCCTAAAGTGGAGGTGCATCTTTCGCACTTAGCTAATAGGGAAAACTTTAGACAAACATTAATTACCGCTTCCGCTTGTGATGGTTACGTTTCCGGCTTTAAAGAATTAAGTTATTTTGCTGGCGTTTATCTTCTTAAAAAAATCTCTAAAAAAAATTGAGGGCAAATTGATAAAGGCAGTAGTATTCGATTTAGATAATACCTTAGTCGACTTCATGAAAATGAAGCGGCGTGCCATTGAGGAAGCTATTCCTGCTATGGTAGATGCCGGACTTGATATTACCACAGATGAGGCGAACAAAATTATAGATACCATTTATAAAGAGCAGGGAATAGAATATCAACAAGTCTTCGATGAGTTCCTTAGGCGCGTACTAAAAAAAGTAGATTATAAAATTCTTGCTGCAGGAATTGTTGCTTATAGACGAGCCAGAGAAGCAGCATTAATTCCTTATCCGCATGTTTATTCCACGCTCAATCAACTGCTTAAAATGGGAATTAAAATGGGGATAGTTTCAGATGCACCTAGTAAAGAAGCATGGTTAAGATTGGCTTATCTTAACTTTCATCATATATTTGACGCTGTAGTTACGTTCGAAGAAACAGGTGAGAGAAAGCCTAATCCTGCACCATTCTTAATGATATTGAAAAAATTAAAAGTAAAACCTGAGGAAGCTTTAATGGTTGGTGATTGGGCAGAGAGAGATATAGCCGGAGCATCCAATTTAGGAATGAAAACTGCTTTTGCAAGATACGGCGATACTTTTAATACGGTACAGCATTTTGCTGACTATGAGTTGAATGACATCAGCCAATTGATAGATATTATTATTAAAGAAAATAGCTTATAAGTCTTACTTAAAGTTTATCGTTATTTGATAGTCTTAATATTGCCATTTTGAACTCAATTACTTATTTTAAGCTCAAACTTTTTCAAGAATCGATGAAAGATCTATCAATAAAAAAACTTTACTATTCCATAAGTGAAGTAAGCAAAATAACTGAAGTTGAGCAATACGTTTTACGTTATTGGGAAACCGAATTCGAACAGCTTCGACCTCAAAAGAATAGAGCGGGCAATAGAATTTATACAAATAAAGATATTCAACTTATTTTGTATATCAAACAATTATTGAGAGAAAAAAAATATACAATCGAGGGTGCTAAAAAAATCTTAAATGAAAGTGCTGATTCCGAAGCTGCTTCAACCTCAGATAAGAATTATGCAGCGCATAGCCCGGTTGTTGCAAGCGCTGAACCAAAGAGAGAAAAAACGGAGCTTAAAAAAGACCTTGAAGAGATCAAAAATATTTTAGAATTTTTATTAGAAAAATTATAAAACATCGGAACGTGGCGCAGCCCGGTAGCGCACCTGAATGGGGTTCAGGGGGTCGCGGGTTCAAATCCCGCCGTTCCGACTGTGAAAGCCTTAGAGAATATTTCATCTAAGGCTTTTTTTATATCACTAAACTGTATCCGTTTGGTCTTTTCACTCTCATAACAGCAATTTGCTTTCTTTGCATTTATTTTGACCTTCGTTTATATTTGGCAATCAAAATTCGTAATTATGGCAATCATTTGATGCAAAAAATCTCAATCAGAAACTTATCCGAACATATAGGGGAGGAAATAACACTTCAAGGCTGGCTTTTCAACAAAAGATCAAGCGGAAAGATTAAATTTTTAATTCTAAGAGACGGAACAGGATACTTGCAGTGTGTATATTTTAAAGGAAATGTCTCTGAAGAGATATTTGAACTTGCTGATCGAATTGGGCAGGAATCCTCAATAATAGTAACAGGTAAAGTTAAAGTAGAACCTCGAGCACCCGGTGGATACGAATTAGATGCGACGAACTTGAAAGTTATTTCCGAGGCGCATGATTATCCGATTACTCCCAAAGAGCATGGCATCGAATTTTTAATGGATCATCGGCATCTTTGGCTGCGGTCAACCAGACAGGTTGCGATTATGCGAATAAGACATCGCATTGTTAAAGCAATTAGAGATTTCTTTGATAATAATGGTTTTACATTGATGGACCCGCCAATCCTTACACCTGCGGCATGTGAGGGAACTTCCACCTTATTCGAAACTGAATATTTTGATTTAGGGAAAGCATATTTAACTCAGTCCGGTCAATTATATGCTGAAGCCGGTGCAATAGCGCTTGGAAAGGTGTATACATTCGGACCAACTTTCAGAGCTGAGAAATCAAAGACAAGAAGACATCTAACTGAATTTTGGATGGTTGAACCTGAAGTAGCATTTGCAGATTTAAATGATGATATGGACCTCGCTGAAGAATTTCTTGAGTATATAGTTCAAACTGTATTGAAGGAAAGAGAAGAAGAATTAAGAGTACTTGAACGCGATACTACTTTATTACAAAATGTTAAGAAACCTTTGCCGCGTATAACTTACGACGAAGCTGTAAAGATATTAAGAAAGAATGAAATAGATTTTCAATACGGAAATGATTTTGGCGGGACAGATGAAACTATAATTTCAAATCAGTTTGATAGACCGGTTATGGTGTACCGTTATCCCGCTGAAGTTAAAGCATTTTATATGAAACGGGATCCGCAAAATGAAAAACTTGCATTAGCTGTTGATGTATTAGCCCCCGAAGGTTACGGCGAAATTATCGGCGGCAGCCAGCGTGAAGACGATTATGAAACGCTGGTTAAGAGAATTGAAGAACATAATCTTCCGAGAGAAGCTTTTGAGTGGTACCTTGATTTAAGAAAATACGGATCGGTCCCGCATGCAGGTTTTGGATTGGGGCTTGAAAGAACCGTTGGATGGATTTGCGGTCTTGATCATGTTAGGGAAACAATCCCTTTCCCAAGAATGATCTATCGAAATACTCCTTAAAAGATTTTCATTAACTATTTAACGTTTTGAAGTACTATCTAATTAACAGAGTAAATCCTTAAAGTATTTTTATCGTAAAAAAAATTAAATGTCATTTGAAGTAATAATTTTTATAACACTTTCCTTAATAGCTGCGATTTCGGCAGTGTTAATGATAACCCGCAGCAACCCGGTGATTTCAGCTTTGTTCTTAATCCTAAATTTTGGAGCATTAGCCGGAATTTATTTGCTGTTAAATGCCCAGTTTATTGCCGTAGCACAGGTTATAGTTTATGCCGGTGCTATCATGGTCCTCTTCTTATTTGTTATAATGCTTTTACGACCGGAGAATGAAAAGAAGATATTTGCGTCCAACCCATTGATTAAAACTCTTTCAATCGTAATCGGTGGTTTAATTTTTATACAACTAATTTATTTGATTTTTATAGTTAAACCCTCTGAATCACAATCTCCCGAAGCTGCACAAAGTATTCAAGCAGGAACAATAGAAAAAATTGGAACACTTCTATTTACAGAGTATATACTACCTTTTGAGGCAGCAGGTTTTTTGCTGCTTGCAGCCACAATCGGAGCGCTTGTATTAGCTAAAAAGAAATTCGAATAAAAATTATGCATATACAAATTGAATATTATCTCATCCTCAGCGCATTCATGTTCATTGTTGGCGTAGTTGGTGTGCTAACAAGAAGAAATGCCATCGTTGTATTTATGTCAATCGAATTGATGCTTAATTCCGCTAACTTAACGTTGGTAGCATTTTCATCTTACCTGGGAAATGCTGCTGGACAGTTGTTTGTGTTTTTTGTTATGGCTGTAGCCGCTGCCGAAGCTGCTGTAGGTCTGGCAATCATCATTGCTCTTTTTAGAAACAAGCTTACTTTAAACATAGATGAGTTGAATATTCTCAAATGGTAATAGCTCGTATAAACGCAAAATAAGAATATGATACAATTAATTTACCTTTCCGTCGTACTGCCATTATTAGGCTTTTTAATAAATGGAATTTTTGGAAGCCGGATTAAAAATGAAAAAATAATAGGAACCATCGGAAGCGGTGTAATAGGTCTCGCTTTTCTTATCTCACTCTTAGCTTTTATTGAAACTTTAAGTCTGCCAGTCGACCAGAGGCAAACTGTGGTTGAATTATTCACATGGCTTAATGTAGCAAATCTGGATGTAAGTTTTGCATATCAAGTAGACCAGCTTTCTCTTGTTATGGCGCTTATTGTAACAGGGGTCGGATTTATAATTCACGTTTATTCGATTGGGTACATGCATGGCGATAAAGGCTTTTGGCGTTTCTTTTCCTATATGAATCTTTTCATCTTCACTATGATGAATCTTGTGTTAGCTGATAATTTCGTTTTGCTCTTTCTTGGATGGGAAGGTGTTGGCTTGTGTTCATATCTTTTAATCGGTTTTTGGTATGATAGAAAATTCGAAAAAAGTACTACTGCCGATGCCGCTAAAAAAGCATTCATAGTAAATAGAATCGGCGATTTCGGATTTTTGCTTGGCCTGTTTTTAATTTACATGACCTTTGGCAGCTTGAACTTTAACGATGTTTTCTCACGTTCTTTGGCGTTTAATGTTGATACAAGCACCTTTAACTTGATTGCTCTTTTCCTATTTATAGGTGCTACCGGTAAGTCAGCGCAAATTCCGCTTTTTGTTTGGCTGCCCGATGCAATGGAAGGTCCAACTCCGGTCTCAGCCTTAATACATGCCGCTACCATGGTTACGGCAGGAGTTTATATGGTTGCAAGGTGCTCGATTATTTACGCTTCTGCGCCTGCAATTTTAACTCTCGTTGCTGTTATTGGAGTATTAACTGCGATATTCGCAGCTTCAATTGGATTAGTTCAGAATGATATTAAAAAAGTACTTGCTTACTCTACTATAAGCCAATTAGGTTATATGTTTTTGGGTTTAGGTGTTGGTGCATTTTCTGCCGGAATATTCCACTTGATGACACATGCCTTTTTTAAAGCGTTGCTCTTCCTTGGAGCCGGATCCGTTATACACGCTATGCACGAGCATCAAGATATTCAAGGCTATGGTGGTCTGAAAAAATACATGCCCCACACCGCATTGACTTTTCTTATCGCCGCACTTGCTATTTCCGGTATTCCACCTCTTTCCGGATTTTTTAGTAAAGATGAAATTCTTTGGTATTCATTTGCGAACGGCAGTTTTGTTCTTTGGTTGATTGGAGTATTCACGGCACTCATTACCGCATTCTACATGTTCCGGCTTTACTTTTTAACATTCGAAGGAAAAGAAAGATTCGGACATGATAAACATCCGCACGAATCTTCGAAGATCATGACCGTCCCATTAATTTTGCTTGCGGTTCTTTCAGTAATTGGAGGTTTTATAGGGATTCCCGAAATTTTTTCAGGCGAGCATGGAAATCTATTCCATTCCTGGCTTGCACCTATTTTTAAAAATGCCGAACGAAAATTAGCCGTCTACGGTTCGCATACTCATTTAGAAGAATTGCTGTTAATGACTATCTCCGTTGCCGGTGCTGTTTTGTCAATCTACTTTGCCCGACACGTTTATTTGAAGAATCCACACATTGCCGCTGCCGCTGTGAAGAGGTTTAAGAAAGCATATAACATTCTCTGGAACAAATATTATGTTGATGAAATTTATGATGCTTCTATTGTTAATCCGATTGTTAAAGGCTCCGATAAAATATTATGGCGCATTGCCGATAATAAATTAATTGATGGATTGGTAAACGGAACTGCTTCAGTTGTCGAGAAATTATCAACTACGCTAAGAAAAATGCAAACCGGCGTGGCACAGTTTTACGCAGTGGTAATGATGTTAGGAATTGTAATCGCTTTATTCTGGATAATTTTAAGTTTATAATTTATGGAAAACAACTACTTAATCCCTTATCTGCTGTTAATCCCGTTAATCGGGGGTATTCTAATATTATTTATCGGTAAGAATAAAGAAAATTTCATCCGTTATTTCGGACTTGCTATTTCGCTGATCGTCTTCATCATCTCTTTAATTATTTACTTCGGGTTCGATGATACAGAGGGCGGCTTTCAGTTTTTATACAGGTTTTCGTGGATTGAGAACCTTAACATAAGTTTTTATGTCGGAATCGACGGACTATCTTTATTATTGGTTCTTCTTACCACATTCATTACTCCGCTTACGCTTCTCTCAAGCTGGTCAAGTATTGAAAAGAAAGTAAAAGAATTTACATTCTTCATGCTCATGCTTGAATTGGGAATGTTGGGTGTGTTTGTTTCGCTTGATATGTTCTTGTTCTATGTATTTTGGGAAGCGATGTTAATTCCGATGTACTTCATAATCGGAATTTGGGGAGGAAAGCAAAGAATTTACGCTTCGATAAAGTTTTTTATTTATACAATGTTCGGCAGCCTTCTGATGCTTGTTGCAATAATATGGCTTGCAGTTTATGCATCATCTTCCTTAGGATATTTTACAACTGACCTTATCGAATTGTATAAGGTAGGTCCGACCGTTCCGAAAACAATTCAAAATTATATGTTTCTTGCTTTTGCTTTTAGCTTTGCCATTAAGGTTCCATTATTCCCATTACATACATGGCTGCCGGATGCACACGTTGAAGCACCAACAGCGGGAAGCGTGATACTTGCAGGCGTACTGCTTAAAATGGGAACTTACGGATTACTTCGTTTTTGTCTACCGCTTTTTCCTCAGTCATCAATATCATTTGCACCGGTAATTTCAATTCTTGCAGTGATAGGAATTATTTACGGTGCTTTGGTCGCGATGGTTCAAAAGGATATGAAAAAGCTTGTAGCGTATTCTTCTGTGGCTCATCTTGGATTTGTAGTTCTCGGAATCTTTGCTATGAATCTTGAAGCAGTTCAGGGTGCGGTAATCCAAATGATTAATCATGGTCTTTCCACCGGGGCATTATTTATTTTGGTCGGCGTTATATATGAAAGAACACATACACGCGAAATTTCGGAGTACGGCGGTATCGCAAAGATAGTTCCTATTTATGCCTTTGCACTTTTATTCGCCTCTTTATCGTCCGTTGGGTTACCCGGATTAAACGGATTCATAGGCGAGTTCTTAATTCTATTAGGTTCTTTCAAATCAACGGTATTGAATAATATTTGGTTCACTGTTTTTGCCGCTTCGGGTGTTATCTTTGCTGCAGTTTATCTTTTGTGGATGTACCAGCGCGTAGCTTTCGGTGAGGTTAAAAATCCCTCTATGAATGACTTAAAAGATATGACCAAGAGGGAAATGCTCGTTTTAATTCCCATCTTTGTTTTTGTTGTGTGGATAGGGATTTATCCTTCAACATTTCTGAAGGTATCCGAGAAAACAGTCAGCAACATTTTAGAACATGTAGAAACACCACAGAAAGCCGAGTTGAAATAGGAATCTTATGTTCAGAAAAAATAATGCGATATTTATAACGATGCTCTTGTTCTTTTCGTTCTTTGTAAGTACTGAATTATTTGCAAGCGAAGAAATTATTGAATCAGCAGCGGCATCCACTATAGATAGTTCACTGAGGCTGCCGGAATTTTATATGGTTCTGCCTTTTATAATTCTCATATTGATGATTGCGACCGGTCCATTATTTTACCGGCATTTTTGGGAGAGGCACTATCCCAAAATTTCAATCTTGTTAGGTACTATAACTGTAATTTATTATATCTTCTTTCTCAAAGATACAGGCAGCTTAGTTCATACGTTAACCGAATATATTTCTTTCATTGCACTATTGAGCTCGCTGTTTGTAGCTTCGGGAGGAATCCTGATTAAAGTAGATCGAAAAGCAACTCCGATGCTTAATGTGGTTGTTCTTTCATTTGGAGCTGTGATTGCTAATATAATAGGTACTACAGGTGCATCAATGCTGCTTATAAGACCGTTTATAAAGATTAACAAGGATAGGATAAAGCCATACCATATAATCTTCTTTATATTTATTGTCAGTAATATTGGTGGGGCT
>CAZTDB010000021.1:0-12874 GCA_964612385.1 uncultured Ignavibacteriaceae bacterium | reverse complement strand
CGGATGGAGGCAAACAACGAGTATCGTCGCAACACATAAACTCAAGCGAACCCTTTACAACAACAGGCTGCTCGCCTGTGAGCCTGACTTTCTGACGAAATATAGCTTTACCCGAGAAGAATCTGAGGGTCATTTCAAAATTGGGGTCGTACTGCTCTACTGATGGCGATTCCTCAACATTTCCGATGAGTTCATACCCGCTTGCAGGTTCAAAAACAAAGGTAGTAGCCGGTGGCGACATCGGAATGTTTTGAGACTTCCGGATGGTGCCGTATTTACAGCTAAGGACCAGGGAACCGATGATGCATTAGATTCTGATGCAGACGTAAACACAGGTAAAACAGATTGCTTCAATTTGCAGGACGGACAGGATGACCTGACTCGTGACGCAGGACTTATTCTGCCGCCTAAAACTTCCTGTATTGGCGACCGTGTGTGGATTGACAGTAATTGCGACGGAATACAAGATGTCAGCGAACCGGGGCTTGAATGGGTAACAGTCGAATTATACGACTGTAACGATAATAAAATCGCATGGACTATGACCGATGCAAACGGTAATTATCAATTTTGCGATGTGCTGCCGGGACAGTATTACCTTAAATTTTTATTAATTGACGGCAACTCAATTTATTCATTCACTCAAAAGGATGCGGGTTCGGATGATGAAAAAGATTCGGATGTGGATCCCGCTACCGGTAAGACAGTCTGTTTCGATGTTTTCGCCGGAGTAGATGATTTCTCTCGTGATGCCGGTGTATGTGAACCTGTTGAGACATGCGAAATAGGCGATAGAGTGTGGAATGACTTAAATAAAAACGGTATTCAGGATGCCGGTGAACCTGGTGTTGAAGGTATCCCTGTTAAGTTATACGATTGCGATGATAACCTCATAGCATCAAAAACTACCGATGCAAACGGATATTATCTCTTCGAAAATGTTACTACTGGTAATTACTATGTTAAGTTTTTTGCACCAACAGGCTGGGTATTTACATTAAAGGATCAGGGCAGCAGCGATCTATTTGATTCTGATGCCGATCCAAATACCGGTAGAACAGATTGCTTCTCAATCGATCCTCCTTATTGCGACAGCAATTCAACCCGATGGGATGCAGGTATCTATGAGCATCAGGTACCGCAATTCGGTTCTATCGGCGATAGCGTGTGGATTGATGAAAACAAAAATGGTATTCAGGATCCAGGAGAAGCCGGTCTTGAGTGGGTAACTGTTGATCTTTACGACTGCGACGGAAATAAGCTCGATTACAGACTAACCGATTCAAATGGAAATTATCTTTTTGATAATCTTTCTGCCGGCAGTTATTTACTTAAGTTCCACTTAATAGACGGCAATTCCATTTATACATTTACATTAAAGAATGCAGGAAATGATCCTTCAATAGATTCCGATGTAAATCCGCAAACAGGTGAAACTGATTGCTTCAACCTGGCTGTCGGGCAAAACGATCTTACCCGTGATGCCGGTGTTATCCTAAAAACAGTTGAAGAATTCTGCGACATTGGCGACAAGGTATGGAACGACTTAAACAAAAACGGTAAACAGGATTCCGGTGAACCCGGTGTGCCAGGCGTTCCTGTTAAATTATATGATTGCTCTGATAATCTAATTGCTTCTACTACTACAGATGCAAACGGTTTATACTTATTCACTAATGTTGCTGCCGGTAATTATTATCTGAAATTCTTTGCTCCTACCGGCTGGTTATTTACATTGAAGGATCAGGGCAGTAATGACTTATTAGACTCCGACGCCGATCCGAATACCGGCAAAACAGACTGCTTCCCAATCGATCCACCATATTGCGACAGCAATTCAACTAAATGGGATGCCGGTTTGTATGAACATCCAACCACTCCAACTTTGGGTTCTATTGGAGATAGGGTCTGGTTCGATGCTGACGGCGACGGTATTCAAGATCCTGGTGAAGCAGGTGCTGCCGATGTTAAAGTAAGATTATTCGCGTGCGATAATACGCTGCTTAAATCTACAACCACGGATAATAACGGTTATTATCTTTTTGCCGATCTTGAGGCGGGTGAATACTACGTTAAGTTCATCTTGCCGGATGGATTTGTATTCAGTCCCAAGAATCAAGGCGGAAATCCTGAATTGGATTCAGATGCAAATCAGAATGGTATGACTGAATGCTTTACATTGAATGCCGGACAAAACGACCTCAGCAGAGATGCGGGTATCTGTCTTGTTTCGACTCCTGAGGTTACTATAAATAAGACCGATAACAAAACTATCATGCCTGCTGTTGGATTGACGAATACTTATACCATTTCATTCAGTAACAGCGGTAATGTTCCTTTAACAGATGTTAAGATTACCGATGTATTACCTGCCGGTGTTGAGTACGTTTCTTGCAGCGGTGCAGTTAGCTGCGGTGAAACTGTTTACGGCAGCGGAGTAGTAGACTTCAATATAGGAACTTTAAACGTCGGACAATCCGGTCAAGTTAATGTGACGGTAAAAGTAAAAGAAGCAAAATCAGAATATCTCAATGTTGCCTGCTTGAAAGGTAAAGATAATTCAGGCAATTGGATTGAAGTATGCGACGATGATTTGAATCTCGGCGACGATTGCAGCGGTGGTGATGATAACGGTATCGAATCAAGAGGAGATATGGCTGAACTTCTGCTGAAGAGACAGCTAAAGATTAAATATGGAATGACAACTCCATTGGTTGCGAAAAACAAGGGCAACAGTATAATGGCATTGCATAATTTGAATAATCTAATTCCGGCAGCCGGACCATTGAAATCAACTGCATTCGAAACAACCCCGTTTGATATTCTTGGAATTTCAAACGCTCTCGAAAGTTATGCAGTCGATTATATTGCTAATACCGAAGCCGGTTCAAGAAGAGTGGCTGGTATATTCTCAACAATTACTGCTGCGCCGAAAATCTATGATCACACAAAAGCTGTTTGCGATAAGTTAGCCGGAAAGCAAGTAACTGAAATAAATCTTATCACAATAAACGGACATGATTTTTACGCAGCCAGATTTGTTGATGAGAAGAATAACATTTCGGACTTTGCTATTTCCTTTAGCGTGTATGAAACTGCTGACGGCTACAAAGTAGAGAATAAATGGACATACAATGAATACGCTGCTCCAAGCGGCGCTTCAAGCGTATATAATTTCCAGGTATGGTCCAGCACTCAAGAAGGTACTGTGGATCTGGTTGAAGATATTTTAGCCAAATTCAAATCCTTCGGTTCGGTATCATATATGAATACAGTTCAGAATAAGCCTGATACATATATCAAGCAGGCTAAATACAGCCATGACGAAAAAGTAGACTTTACAGTAGTTAACAAAGATGCTCCCAAGAATGTAAGCTTCACTGTTGTTTACAGAACATCTCAAGGTTCCGAGCAATTGCAGTTTACAGAGAACGTCTCACTTACAAATGGAGAAAATACTGTAACTATTCAAACCGGAATTATTGCAGATGCTCAAGTCTACATGACACAGTCTGAAGGCTTTAATGACGAAGCATTTGTAAGCGGTGGTGCCTTCACATACTTAACCGGACCTAACAGCATAGTTAATTCGTTTAACTCGAATTATCCAGCGCAGAATGTCAATAATTACCAAACCGGTTCAATGGTATTAGCCGGCGGCGCTGGTCTCAACGGTCAGTTAAGCGACTGGGTATCCGTTGTAAGATCACTTACAGCAAATGCAAGTGCTTATGATTTAAGCAGCTATGGCAGCGTTCGGTTTGATGCAAGAGGAACCGGAGTATTGGATGTGATAATTGATTTATCCACTACTGTAGATTTCAATTACCATACATTCTCTGTAAATCTTAATCCTAATACACAAACATATATTATAAACTTCAGCGATTTCAAATTACGAAGCGGAAATAATGTTCCGTTAGATGCAAGCAAGATTAAGAGTATCGGATTCATCCTTGATAAAGGGAAAAATCCATCTGTTACCAGCTTCAATCTTGATATTTCGAATATCGCATTCATCAATAAAATAACGGATGTTACAGAAGTTGAAACAAGCGTAAAGGAATTCTCGCTTGCTCAGAACTATCCTAATCCGTTCAATCCATCTACTGTGATAACATTTTCTGTTGCAAATAAAGAAATGTTATCGCTAAAGATATTCAATGTATTGGGAGAAGAAGTCGCTTCATTAATCAACGGCGAAGTTGAAGCCGGTGTGCACAGAGTAACATTCGATGCAGCCGGATTATCAAGCGGCATATATTTCTATAAGCTTACAGGTAATTCAGTTAACCTTACCCGAAAAATGATATTATCCAAGTAAGCTCCTCGTTTAGCTTCCTCCTCCGCTTTGAGGAGGAGGAGGTTAAAAAAATTGCCCACACCCTAGTAAAACCTGAAGCCCCTTTGATAATTCGAATGGGCTTTTGGTTTTTAAATAATGAAAGAGTCTTCTCTAAAAAGGTATTTTTATCGAAGAAATGTTTCGATTATTAAGAATATTCAAATACAAAATTTCCAAATAGGACCTTTTTAGATACGCCTCATTAATTAGTAGACTAAGACCAAACGTAGAGACGGGGCATGCCCCGTCTCTACAACCTAATAATGCGTAAAATATTGCATGGCTTGGGTACAAAGACAAACGGTTATTTGAATACTGTGCAAGGTGAATTAATAAAAAAGCCGCTTAAGGGCGGCTTCTGAATAATAAAATATTTTAAGAGTGTTTAATTCCCTCTTGAGTTTAGCACCCCATTTATGTGCTTAGTTTTATCTATAATATTTCCGTTCTCATCAATAACACCCTGATGACAGCTATAACACGAGCTTAATGGGACTTGAATATGTCCCTCAGGCGGAAGACCATGACACGAACCACATTCAGCTTCTGTGCCGTCTACTTTTGTCCATGATACTGTTTTGTTTAATCCCATCATCTTTTCAGCCGTATAGGCAAATTGATTTTCTGCAGCGGTAGAATCTTTGTAGAATTCAAAATTTCCATGGCAATATGTATTAGAACAGGTGGCTGTTTCAGGATCGTAATGTGCATTTGAGGCAGCGTTGAATGTCGCCAAATTTTTAAGTATTACCTCAGCACCGGGTGTATCGTCGATATGTCCTTCAGTGTAAACAGCAGAGGGTACATTATGACAATTTGAGCAAAAAACTCGTGCACCAATTAAATTATCATACAAATGTTTTGCGTGCGCGCCAACTGTTTTTACATCCGTTGAAATGTTTCCTGAAAGATCTCTTGGCGGTGCAATTCGCTGCGGATTTGCAAAACTGCCATGACATGTATTGCAAGCTTCCGGACCACGTGGAGAAGTATGGCATGTTAAGCAGCCTGCATTTGCTACACCGCCGCTGTAGTCTGCAGCATGGCACTGCTGACAGTCTTTCATATTCCAATTATTTTGTTTGATTATGTTTCCGTGAAAATCAGGATGACCGGAAGTAATTATTCCTTCTTTATGAATCTTAAGGGGCTGCGGCTGCGTAATGTCTGTGTTCAGTTCACTGCAGCTTATGAATATGAACCCGGTTAAAAATCCTAATGTTAAAATTTTATAAATGTGCTTCATAGTTTTGTCCGTATTTGTCTTTTTATTTAGCTCCATGGCAGTAACCGCAAAAGCCTATGCCTGCCGGAGCTGATGGTGAAGAAGAAGTATGACAATTAAAGCAAATAGAACCCTGGCTGTCATGCCAATCACCGCGAATATCACTTAAAAAATTTCTTGCATGTGTTTTGGGGTTAGTTCCCTTTATCCCATCGCTATCAAGATGACAGGTTATACAAGTCGGGTCTCCGCCGTAAGTATCATGACAGGATGCGCAGCGCTCAATATCTCTCCTTGCAAGAGTTGCATGCTCACCGCCGCCCGAACCAACGCCGATTGTAAAAAAATTCGGTTTGAGATGAGAGGCAGGCATTATTCCTCCTAAACCATAATCTCTTAATTCCGATTGATGGCAAGTTGAACAGAAAGTTTCGACCTGATGGCACGATTGACACTCTGCTGTTTTCCCTTTTGCATCCATTCCATGAATGAATCGATAATTTAATTCATGCACTCTTGTAATTTGCTGTCTCTTAGCCCCATCAACAAAATTACTTGGCGAGTAAGGCTGATAAAAATCAGATGGAACATTATTGCCTGAAAGCGCTGTTGTGGATACATGGCATTCCTGACATGAATTGTTGTTGTTATCATGGCACATAATGCAATTAGCATCTATTGAATTTGCAGCAAATTTATGAGATGATGTAAATCCGGATGCTTTATGAGTTTGAGGAATCAAGTCTGCCGTTGAGATATGGCACGATTCGCATGCATTTGAAGCGGTGCTTTTATCGTTATGACATGAATAGCATGTTTCCATTTGTGGAATAACTCCGGCAGCTTCAAAAGCATAATCAATCTCTTCTAAACCGGTATGGCATGTTGTACATTCTATTTTCTGATCATCTAAATGAAAACTGTGATTGAAAAATAATCTTGATTTGGTTTGAATGAGCGGCTCATATACGTCTTCGTAATGACAGGTGGTGCAATTATCAGTGTCATCAACATCGTGGCAGTCAATACAATTATCATGGTTGGGCATAAGCCTGTCATTAAGCGAGACGCTTGTCAATACAGCCGCATGACACGATTGGCAATCAGTTATATCGACATGCAAACTATGTGAAAACTTGATTATGCTTTTATTGCCGTCCGAATCCTCGGGCTTGTTTAAATTTGAAGAAGCCATGAGAACAAATAACCCCGAGAGGATCGGCATCGTTAACAGATATAAGTATTTTAATTTCATATTACATCAAATTTAAGTTAGTATTGAACCAGTAATTTAATTTGAGGAAAAATCTATAATCATTTTTATAGATTTTATTGTTCATGTAATGTCCTTGCAAATCAACTGAAAGAATTCGCAGCGGTCTCACATTCAAACCAGCTAATACGGTTGCAAGTGTGTTCTTTTCAGAATCTGCCGAAAGCTTATAACCGGTGTACGATACACCTATCGACGGAGTTAATAATCCTTCAAGGAATGAGTGCGCAGCATATAAAGAGAGAGCATCTAATTCACCTGCATAACCAAGGCTTTTGCGATAGGTTAAACTGCCGTAGCCTGAGGTTAAACCTAAAGTGAATCTTTGTGAATTATCATCCTTATAGTTTACGTATCCGAATTTACCCAGTAATGTTAGATTTTTGTTAAAAGAATAGCCGCCCCCGATTTCAAACTCCTGAGTGTTTCCATAATCGAATACCGAGAAGATTGAGTTGTATCGCACAAACGGTTCACGATAATTATAATAAACATTGAAATGAACTTTCTCTAACTGGTCATAGCTTCCATAAATTTCAAACTTAGAGGCTTTCCAAAAATTGAAATCAAAATCGAATCTTGTATCGATTGAGAATGTTTTTTCCATTTCATACCTAACTTCAGTGGAAGCAAATCGGTATTGGTTGGAGTTATTTCGGATTAAAACTTGAATTGGATTTAAGTCGGTATCTAACCTTGTTGCCCAATAATCCTGAGATTTAAAATTTTTATTAATGTAGCTTAATGAAATTTGAAAATCCCTTATTGCTGTGGTGGTAAATTTACCTCCGGCAATAAAATCATTTTCCCAATCGTTTGTAACTTCTAACTTTTGGTAGGCAGGAACATTACCTCCGTAAAATCCTGATAATTTATAACCTCCATACTTGAAGTCGAGGTTCACACCGTCAAATAACCCGCCGGCAACCTTACTGAACAAAGGCTGTCTTCCTAATTTAAGCGTAACCATATCGAAGAGGTTTCGGGCTTCAAAATATAGGTTGTAAAATCTTAACCGCGGATCGTCGGTTAATTTTTTGGAGAGGTCGTTTTCAAGATTTAAATAAGAACGGACGGAAAAATTATCTTTGTTGATATTGAGTGACAGCATTTGAAATGAGCGAAGATACGTGTTAGATACATCCGCAGTATCAAACCTCTCGAACATATATAACGAAGAAGAGAAACGTCCATTTATATTTTGAGCTGTTATGGTTGTAAAACCGATAAAGATTATGAAGATAATCGTAAAAGTTTTTTTCATAATAAATCTTCTTTAGTTTATTTAGAAATATCGGTAATAAAAATTTGTTGCTTATTCTTTTTTAGGCACATCATGCCGGATTTTTTCCCATTGCTCACCAAAATCAATTTCAACAAAAGTCGGGCTTTCTGGGTTATGGCAAGAGATGCAGTAATCTTCGATGTTATCATACAGAATCAATCCTTTCGCCACGGCTTCCTCTCTATTTTTCATCACGCTAATAGTTTTGTAATTTGAGCCGGCGCCATGACAAGTTTCGCATTGTACGCCGTCTTCAATTTTAAATTTAGCTACCAGGTATTTGGGGTCGACATTGTAACCGCTTGCATGGCATTTTAAGCATGCCTCTGTCTCGGCTGCTAAAGTGGAATGCCCAAGCTCTTCCGCAATTTTGTCGGCTTGTTCAGTCAGCAGAGTTTGGTAAGCCTGAGAGTGTTTGGAGTTTTTCCAAATTTCCAATTGCTTTCCTTGCTTTCCGGTTTTATGGCATGTAGCACAAGCTTCTACACCAATGAAAGAATTTGTTTCAAGATCGTCCTGTGAGGGAGGCTGATGGAGAAGAAAAGCGGAAGGGACAAGAAAAATTGCCAGCATAAAAAATTTTACTAACATAACTCCTCCTTATTTTTTTCAACTGCCGTCTGCAAAATAAATATTTTTCCCGTAATTGGAAAACTAAATATGGAGAGTCCATATCCCGTTCAACCGGGAATATGAACTCTCCTCTGAATTTTTACGTGATTTATTTACAATTAAGACATTTGTCACCCTATGTTTCTGCTATCAAAGCCTCCGAGGTTTTCACGGTGCAAGCGTAACGTTAACCCCGGAGGTTAACGAATCGTTATTTCAAGAGTACCATCTTTTTCGCAGCAATGAAGTTTGAAGTTTCAAGCCTATACAGGTAAACACCTGATGGAAGTGATGCCGCATACCACCTTACCTTATGAGTCCCTGCACTTAGGTTATCATTTACCAATACCGTTATTTCTTTTCCTATGATATCGTAAACTGTAAGTTTTACATTGCCTGCTTTAGGAATCGTAAAGTTTATTTCGGTGGTAGGATTAAATGGATTAGGGAAATTTTGAGAAAGCATGTAAGATTCAGGTAATTCGATATCTTCAGCATTAACATCTGAAACGAATCCGCCTATAGCCTTGGTTGTTTTTTGTAGAACATCGATTGAAAACATTGCATTGTGCATACCTTTACTGCCTTCATAAGCAATAAGTTGATAATTATAATAAGCCTTATTGAAATTCGGATCATTGAGATCTCTTAACCCCTGCCATGAGATAGAGTCAACTCCAATCGGCGGTAAAGCCATTCTTAAATTTTTTAATAATCCGTCTATCTCTTTTGGAATGCTCTCTACAACGCCATTACCATCAAAATCGCCTTTAGCTTTGAAATCTTCCCAGCTTGATTTTTGACCATGGCAGCGGACGCAATCGGTTGTGTGGTGATAACCGGTTTCTTCATTATGAAGGCTGAATGAATGACCACCTACTTTATCTCTATTCACTGTTCCCGTATCGGTTGTAGCAACCATGTGGCATCCCACGCAACCGTCTACAACAGCGTATTTATGCGGACTGCTTAAGTAACTAGAACCAAACTCTGCAGCATTTTCTCCTAGAAATACATCAGCTTGTACAGAATGGTGCGGTCCCCAGTGGGAAGAACTTACTGTTGAAGCCGCGTATACAACATTATCTCTTCTTGCTTTGTGGCAGTTCATGCAAAGTTCGCCTTTACCTCCCATACCGGTATAGCTGAATCCGTTTGCAAGAGTATCCGAGCCGGCAGGTGTTGACCTTAAGGCATATTCATTTGAATTACCATGAGGATCGTGGCAGGTTGCGCATCCAATCATTTGCTGGCTGGCAGAAACCATTCCGGTCGTGTTTGTAGTTTTGCCTTTAGTAAAATTCACAAATCCGCGTCCGTCATGGCATCGAATGCAGTTGCCAAGACTGTTATTTTGTGATGAAGCACCCTGAGCAAATGAATTGCTCCATATTACTTCAGAGTGAACTGAATTTTCCCATTGGGCTGATTTATTATGTCTCCACGGCTCATCATGGCACTGAGCGCATGTACCCGATTCCATTGTGATTTGAATTTTTTCTTTAATTCCTCCTTTAACGTGCTCGCCGCCAGGTCCATGGCACATTTCACATCCGATCGTTGCAAAATTTACCAAGCCGGAATAGTTTGATCTTAACAGTTCCCAATTATCTGCTTTCGGGGGTTTATAGTCGTCCCAGTTCCAGCCTAATGCAGCGGCAACATCATCAAAGCCATTATTGTTTGCCGCAAGATTGTGGTCGTATCCGGTTGTGTGGCATTTCATACAACTTGTGCTGTAACCGGCAGAACCTGCGGTTATTTGCCGATTAAAAATATTCGCATGTCCGGATTCTGACCACCTATTAAAAATTTCTACGAAATTATCGTGGTTTTGGTGGCAGCTCATGCAGTTTGGATATTGAGCTGGTATTCCGGCAAAGTTACCGACACCCACCCATGTTGCAGAGTAAATTGTTGTCGTGGTATCGTGAGTTCCGCTGGCTGTTGTGATGGTTAATTTAAGATCATACTTTCCAATTAAATCTGTTTTGAATTGAACCCAATTGTTTTCACCAATTTCCAACGCAGCCGTTGAGCCGGAGGGTTTTGATATAAGTTCGAATACAGCCGTATTAATTGGGTCAGTATTTCCGATGTTTTTGGCAGAGAAATAAACATAAGTTTCGTTCGGAACAATGTTCAAGCCGCTCGAAATGGAATTTGTTTCTAATCCTAGTGTTTCGAGGCGGTGGGGAGAGACAGCTTCGGTTACGATTTTTGCTCTTTGAGCCAATAGATCCGCCGAGGCAAAAAGGCAAAAAGCAAACAAGGTGAGTAGAATTTTATTTTTCATATTTAACCTCTGATTAAATGATATTTTGCATAAAACTTATGATACCGGATTTATCCAAAAACCAAACCAAAAAAATGTGCAGAAATTCAACAGTTTTTAATGTGAGCCTTTTCACCAATGAGAAATCAGCATAAAAATTCTCGATTCAAAGAATGCCGTTAGGAAGTGGTAGTATCTTTTTTCAATCCTTTTTGATGGATTTAACAGCATTCGAACTCAAAATTATCTTTCCAGAAATTGTTTATTTTTTTCTTTAAGATTCAAAATGAAGATATTTTTTATGATGAATAAAGAATCCTATATTTCATGTGGAATCTGAATTTTTGATGAACGATTAAAATACAATGAGTATTTCTCCAGAAAATGGAACTTAATTGAATGAGTGTAAAAGGAGATTAAAGCCGTTTCTATGTTAAACCAATAATTGAGTTCTCAATATTTTCTCCCAACAAAATATGAAAACGAATCTGATTAATAAATACTATCGGAAAATCTCATGATAAAAATCATAAAAACACACTTCTATTATTATTTCAAGGCGAGGTCGATTCTTTTAATGGTTATCATCTTTTTAGGAACATTAATTGGCTGCAGCAATGATCAGAAGGTTAAATATATTATAGTTGATGGATTAATTTTCGAACAAGATTCAACCAAACCATTTACAGGCAAAATTAAAGAAAAAGTTTCAGACAGAATTCTTGAATACGAAGTTAAAGAGGGATTGAAAGATGGTGAATTTAATATTTACTATCTTTCAGGGAATAAAGAGATAGCCGGGCACATAGTCAAAAATAATTATGAAGGTAAATGGAGTTATTATTATGAAGATGGGAAATTAGAATCTGAAGGCTTTTTTAAAAGTCATCTCCCCGAAGGAGAGTGGAGATGGTACTATAAAAATGGTAAAATTCGGGAGATTGGTACATTTAAGGGCGGCGAGAAAGCCGGGAACTGGATAATGTATGATGAAGCTGGAAATTTAGTGTCAGAAGTAGATATAGAATGACCACTATTATATCACACTAAAAAACCGAGCATTTCAAATGCTTCCAATCTAATTGTTTCCGAGCCAAATAAAACCCCCTAACAATTTCGCAAAACAAGAATTATTCTTATAATGGTACAGAGGAATGTCTAAAATCAAGCGAAAAACTTCATTTTTTTTAAGTATTGGGCAATTACGGAATGGCATATTACTTGGCTTCGTGTGGAAGAATAATCAAATGAGGAGTAATATGAAAAAACTTACGTTTTGGCTTTTAGCCACGATATTTTTTACCGGTTCTCTTTCGGCTCAGGTATCCGTTAGCCTGCCGGAAATTAATTTAAGTTCCGATGGCGGGACTGTAACCGTACCGGTAAGTGTAACCAACTTCAATGGAATCGGCGCATTCAGTTTAAAAATTTCTTATGATCCAAATGTGCTAACATTTGAGGGAACACCAAATCCACTCTCCGGCAGCTTTATAATTAATGCGGTAGGTGGGGTAGTGAGCTTGGGCTGGTTTGGATTAGATCCGCTTTCTGTAAGCGACGGTAAGCTGCTTGATCTCGAATTCACGCATATTGCAGGCAGCAGTGATCTTAACTTTGTAACCGATCAATGTGAAATTAGTGATCAGGTTGGCACTGCGTTAAACGTTACTTACACAAACGGACGAATTAATGGGCAATCACCTAATAATCCAGTAGGTTCAATCAGCGGACTATCATGGGTCGATCTGAACAAAAATGGTTTACGGGATGTTGGTGAACCCGGTCTGCAATGGGTGACTGTAGATGACCTACGCCGGCAACCTCGAATCGCTGGGCGGCGCCGGGCGCGATGCGCGCCA
>CAZTDB010000020.1:0-13022 GCA_964612385.1 uncultured Ignavibacteriaceae bacterium | reverse complement strand
ACGCATCTAATAAATAATTGGCTTGAGTCATTTAATTTTAATTCAAACACTCCGTTTTACACATTTGATAGTGTCCCTAATCCTGAAATAGAAGATTTTATGTGTGATAAAAAAGGAAAAAATACAAAAGCAGTTAAGGATGAAATAGAAAAGCTCACCGGATTGGAATTAGAAAATATTGCAATTTTCAACGATGAGTATTTCAAAAAAATATGTGAACATTCACTACCGGTTGTTGCACGTAATAAAATTGACGATGAGGGACAGAGCGAGAACTTATTTTATGAAGAAGTGCTACCGAGAAAAACATTATTATATTTTGTATTGGGCGAAGAAAACTATTTCTTAAAAAAAGATTATGATGATTTTATTGCCGAACTAACTGCTGAAGAAACCATCATGCAAATAGGCGGGAATTATTCTGTGGGTTACGGATTCTGCAAAATAAAAGAATTAAAATTTAGTTGAGGAGGAGGCAATGAACCAGAGAAACATAGACGGGCTGATACCAGTTGCCGTTGATTACTTATCTAAAACAGAAAATAAAGTTGTAAAAGATTGGAAAGTAATTGATTCAACATATTCATCATATATAAATACATTTGGTCCAACAATTATTCAGTCAGGTATGATGAAAGCACTTGCAGTTTACGGCAAAAAAGAAGGGGGTTCACAACGATTTGTGATAGATGATCTTATAAAACAAATTATGATTAAAGCGTATGTTGTCGAGGAAAAATATAAAAAGAATAAATATGACTTAATAGATATTTATTTGGAAAAAATAAAAGGGAAAGACGTTCTTGAGCGGATGGATTTCGAAGACCGTATTCTTGAAACTATTGTAGCTTGCAAGCTTGCACTTCAACTTTTTCATATTGATAAGAGCAAACCAATTGGGAGGTAATTATGTTCGGTAACATTTCACATTATCAGTACGTACAAAACAAGGGTGTACCGGTACCTGCTATTCGTGACCAAATACTATGGCATAATGATCTAAATGAATATAAATATGAAGTACTTGTTGATTTTATCCCCCAACCTTTTTTCAAGCATCCGAAGGCTAATAATTTACTCTTAAAAACTACTTACCCCGGACTGCTTATTGGTTCAGGTTATGCTCACCCGGCATTACATAAACCCAAAACAAAAGATGCTAAAGATAAAGGAGATTTCCAGCTTGGTTTCTTTTTGGATCATACGACCGGTTTACCGGTAATTCCAGGGTCTTCCGTTAAAGGTGTACTTAAATCTGTATTTCCTTCTGTGATTAAAGAGAATTATGCAGTCGAAAAAAAGAATGAGATAAATAGAAAAAATACATCTAAACTCGAATACATTAATGATATTCTAAAAAAACAAGAAATTGAAATAGATATAAATATTAACAATTGGCAAAAAATTTTTTTTGAACGTAAGCAAGTATTTTTAGATGCTTACCTAACTTCAATCGATGATGGAAATATAACGGTTGTCTCCAAAGTTAAAACAAACACATTAGATATGAATGGTAGATATATTTATGAGAATGAAGTTCAACAAGAAAAACGTCTTTTTGCGGAAGATTACATAACACCACACCATGATATTTTTAAAGACCCTATCCCGATTCGTTTTCTGAAGGTTGCCTCCGGTGTTACTTTTACATTCCAATTTTTGTTAAAAAACTATTTGAAATCGGATGTGCAAAAACTTGCAGAGGGAGAAGCAGATTCGATTATTTTGTCGGCAGATATTATTTTGAAAATTTTCAAACAAATCCTTCTCGATTTTGGTATCGGCGCTAAGCGCAACGTAGGTTACGGGCAGTTTTGCGAGGCAAATTGAACTGATAAGTTTATTTTTTAGTAACTGATTGAATTATAATGAATTACTACATCCATTTAATGTATGAGCTTTGAAAACTTGTAATCTATTATATTATAAATAGTTAAGGAATATGCAAATTAAAAAATTTGAAAATTTAAAACGAGTTTTAATTGAAAACTAACGAGCCTCGAAAAATTGGCTCTAAGTTCTTTGAAATAAATAGGTTAAAAAGGGTAAGTGAAAATTTCGAATGAGTGAAGAACGATTGAGACATGTAAATGTTGGAACCTGGAATTCTGTGCATCTTACAACGTGAAAATTTCGAATGAGTGAAGAACGATTGAGACTTTTTTTTTCTTTTCGCCCCTATGTCTTTAGACATAAAAAGGTGAAAATTTCGAATGAGTGAAGAACGATTGAGACTTGAGAACGACCTGACTTGCGACCACGAACTCGTGCCTCCCGCGTGAAAATTTCGAATGAGTGAAGAACGATTGAGACAAAATATTAAAGAAACTGTTTTCAATGTAGAGATAATCATCCCGTGAAAATTTCGAATGAGTGAAGAACGATTGAGACGAAATACGCGGTAGGTAATGCAGAAAGCACCGGCATTCTTTGGTGAAAATTTCGAATGAGTGAAGAACGATTGAGACAGGTAGTTTGGGATTGGTGTTACAATGTCCTGGTTTTTTAATAGTGAAAATTTCGAATGAGTGAAGAACGATTGAGACTGAGAGTGTTTCCCCTCATACGCAGAGACGTCAGTAATGTGGTGAAAATTTCGAATGAGTGAAGAACGATTGAGACGTTTGGTCTGTGACAACCGTACCGTTCTGTAAAGTGTGAAAATTTCGAATGAGTGAAGAACGATTGAGACCTGAAAAGTATTTTCGAACCACTCCCATGCTTTCATTCTTCGTGAAAATTTCGAATGAGTGAAGAACGATTGAGACCATTGGTTACTTTTGTCTGTTCATCCGAACCATGTTCAAGTGAAAATTTCGAATGAGTGAAGAACGATTGAGACATAATCACCACCATAGTGGGTGTACACATTCCACCAACTGGTGAAATTTTCGAATTAGTGTTCCAGAAAACACCTCAACTTTTTGGACACCGACAACCCTTTGCGAAAAGTTAGGTTTTTCCCACGTAATTTATCGACCGAAGCTTCAGCGTAGGCTGATAAAATTTTTGAATATGCGTTAAGCAATTAAATTGTTGTATTTCTATAAAAATTTTGTACTTTTCAGCGTTTGCTAGTTGGTGAATTTTGGAGGATGATATTTAAGGTAAGTTTTGAATTTTATTTTAATTTGAAAGAGTAAAAACATATTTTATTTTAAATTGAAAACAAGAACTTATATTTCATTTGTCTTTCTGCATCGAAGTATTTTTCCACAACATGCGGATCAAATCTTATCAAAATTTTTAACACAGGCGAATCTTTATGTCGGTCATTGGTAAGGAAACATTAGCCAGATTTAACATTAGCCGCTTTCAAGTAACTATCGAATTCAAAAAAGAACTCAGCTTCACCTTCTTTCACGGCGCCAAAATATATTTTCTTCTTTCTAAACTTTTTGACAGGCATCCGTTAGGGAAAGAATTTGTTATTTCTCTTCCCGAATCTGGTAGGATTAATTATAAACCAGGGTCAACTTACAATTTTGGTTTAACTGTTTTTAATGCGAACCAGGAATTTGAAACCTCATTGAAAGAAAAATTATTATCCTCTGAAAAACTTGAAAACTTTAATAATCAACTATTGGGTTCTTTCCGCCTGGTAAATCTTGAAAAGCTTCCTGCAATAAATTTTACTTCAAAGATTCAAAAGCTGATCCGTTCTCCAATTGTAATTCAATTCGTTTCGCCGCTTAGAATGTTGAGAAGAGAACCTTCAGAAGATGGTAAAAGATATTTTGACCCGGATTTCTTCAACCTTGATCGATTCTTTGAACTACTTTACTTAAGAATTAACAAGAACTTATTGGATCATTCAATACCTAAAGATGAAATACCTGACTTCCCTAAATGTGAACTAATAAATAAAACTCTTCTTTGGGTGGATATGCCTTATTCCGATGGTAAAAAAACTCTCGGCGGAATAATCGGAAAAATTGAATTTAATGCAGATCTCGAACCTTTATGGAAGGAATTACTCTGGCTTGGCGAATATGTTCACGTAGGGAATAATACTTCTTTCGGATTCGGTGAATATAGAATTTTATCACTTCGCCAAATTAATGAACACATAAAACCAGGCAAGACTTTTCTAGATACAGCAATTGATTCGGAAAATCTTATTACTGCATTTCAGCATGTAAAATCAAATGCAGGGAACGAAGGGTTAGACAATCAAAAAATCGAAGAGTTCGAGAAAAATTTATTCGATAACTTAAAAGAACTAAGCGTTTCAATCCAAAATAAAAAATATAAACCTGATGACTTACTCGGCATCATCCGTCCAAAAGATTCACGTAAAATAAGAGCATTGGCAGTTCCTACAGTTAAAGACAGAATTGCTCAACGGGCTGTGATTCAAGCCGTAAGCGAAACAATAGACCATTTGTTAGAAGAGAGTTCTTTCGCATACAGAAAAGGATTGTCGAGGATCGGTGCGGCAAAAGCAATTAACAAAGCATACGAGGAAGGATTCAAATACATACTTGAATCGGACATCGAAGCTTTTTTTGATAATGTAGACTGGAAATTATTATTCAATAAATTGGAAGCATTGTTTTATGACGACCCGATACTGCCGCTAATTAAAAATTGGGTTGTACAGTCCGTAATTTTTCACGGGCAGAGAATAATCAGAGAAAGAGGGCTGCCGCAAGGTTCTCCAATATCACCTCTGCTTGCGAATCTATTCCTTGATGAGTTTGATGAGGCGCTTGGAGACAACTTTAAATTAATAAGGTATGCAGACGATTTTGTTGTATTGTGTAAAAGCCGTGAAGAAGCTGAAAGTGCGCTTGAAGATGCAAAAGCCTCATTGGAAAAATTGAAGCTGAAACTCAAAACATCAAAAACACAGATAACCGATTTTGACCAAGGATTTCAATATCTGGGTTATCTGTTTCTTAAGTCTTTGGTAATTGAATCGGAAAAAGAAGAAAAGCAAAAACCAAAGAAGAAAACTATCATAAATAATTTAGAATCTTTTGAAATATCTCCCAGCAGTTGGATTGCTAAAGTTGATTTTGAAAAGCTAAATCGGTTGAAAATAAGACGCGAAAGCACTCCTTCAGGAGAAGATAAAGTTGGAAAAGCAAATCTGATATACGACGAAAAAACTATTCCCGAGAAATTTCCCGTTTATATAACCGACCCCGACATTTCATTTTTATTAGAGAAGGGTGCCATTGTAATTAACGATTCAAAAACACAATTAGACGAACAAATAAAAATTCCGTTAAACAGAATTCACTCCGTTGTAACTTTCGGGAACTCAAGACTGACGTTACCCGCAATACTAAGACTTAGCCAAAATTCCATTCCAATATACTTTTGTACTCACGATGGAAAACCTATTACTTATTTGCCTATACAAGAGAAGAACTATACGCTTTGGCTTAAGCAAGTTGAATTAGCTAATGATGAAAACTTCAGATTGAAATTTTCTAAATCAATAGTTGAAGCGAAGATACACAATGCACTTGTACTTGCTAAAAGATACGAATGGGATGAAGGCATTATCTCTCAGCTTAATGTACTCAAGAATAAATGTCAAACTGCTGAAAATTTGGAAACATTACTGGGTTATGAAGGTACTTCGGCTGCATCTTTCTTTAAAGGATTTGGAAGCAGGCTCTCCGATGAATTTAGATTTACTGTTAGAACTAAAAATCCACCTTTAGACCCTGTCAATGCACTTCTGTCTTTTGGCTATTCATTATTATATAATCATATTGCAACGGCAATTCAAATTTGTGGTCTTAATCCGGAAATAGGTTGGTATCATTCTATTAAATCCGGTCATCTTGCTTTAGCAAGTGATTTAGTAGAAGAGTTCCGGCACATAATTGACGGGCTTGTACTTTACATTATTCATCGCAACATCGTAAAAAAAGAAAACTTTATAATTAACGAAAAGGCAAAATATCCTTGTTCGATGACCTGGGATTTTAAGAAGAAGTTTATCGAAACAATTGAGGATAGATTACAAACAAACATTACTTACAAAGAAAAAGAAGAAAAAATAAACTACTTTCAGCTTTTTCATTTGAAGGCGAAATTGATTAAAGCAATAGCTAATAATCCCAAAATTGAATATGAAGCATTTAAAATAAGATGACAACTTATATAGTAAGTTATGATATATCAGATGATAAGCTTCGGAACAGAGTATCTGATGTTTTAGAAGGTTATGGCTTCCGCGTTCAGGAATCAGTCTTCGAATGCCAATTTAATTCCGATGATCTTGGCAAAGTTGTAAACCGTTTGGAAAATATAATAACAAACAATGATAATATTAGAATATATCCCTTATGTAAAGACTGCATTAAAAAAGCACTGGAAATTGGAAAAACTAAGCATATTGCAGGCAAGAAAGGTTATGCTATTTTTTAATTTCGAAGCTAAAAATAGAATTAAGCTTTATTTCCTCTAACTCTTTTATAATTAAGCAATTAAGCTCATTATACTGATGAACGAGCTTCGAATTTCCGTAATCGATGATAAATAAAATATTTAAGGGATTTTATTTGTTTTAAAAATGAAAATAATCACGTTTATAGAACCTAAATTGACCGAGCTTCGAAAAGTTGACTGTAAGTTCTTTGAAATAAATTACTTATATTTAGGCAGTAAAAATTCTGAATGAGAGCAGATCGATTGAAACGCATGAGCACTGACTCGCGACACGGCGAACGCGAACCCGTAAAAATTCTGAATGAGAGCAGATCGATTGATCCCGACATCAACGATATTAACGCTTCGTAGTCGGGACTGAATGAGAGAAGATCGATTGAAACAGTTCAATTAAGGAGCCGTGGAGGAGACTGTAAAATTTTATGTGTAAACGTCAATTTGATTTTTTTTAATTTTTGCATATAATTTTGTGTGAATGAAAAGAGGAGGTTTAATCATGGAAGGCAGTCACGATAATTTGTACAGCAGAAAGCGGTTTCTTTCATCTCTAAGCATCATTGCAATTGCCCCTGTATTAAAGAGCTGCGATGCTTTTATTTCAAATAGTGATACTGAAGAATTGAAACCGGACATAATGCTTGAGGGAAGCGAGGACAACATAGCTAAAATTTGCAACGGGCAGTATCCTCTTATTAAAGAGATTTGTGAAAATCCCGGGACGGAAAAATCTATTGGATATAAGGATAACAGCGCGATTAAAATTTTGAAAATTTCTTTCAGGAAAGACAACCTGGCAAGCTACCCTCACTTACGTATAATGAAAGTTTCAACGGGAGAAACTGTAAATATTCTTTGGGGCAGTGAGGGTCTCTATCCTTCAATAAAATTTGTAGACGATAAGGGCAGCCTTTTAAATATTGATGGAATAGAAATGGAGTTCGCAATTAAGTCACTTGCCAGGGCATCGAATGTTTCATCTCCTATTGATTGGCTGGTTCTCGGCATGAAAATATTTGCAGCCGCATTAATCATTTGGTTAGGGGCAAGTGTGGTAAAGTACGTTGCTGCCGCCATAGCATTTATAGCATTCAATGCTTTAGTGCTTGGTTTGGTGATTGCCGGATTATCATTGATCGTTCCCTTAATCAAGTGGCTGCTTGAAATAACAGGCTGGAGTATAAACGATGTGAAGTATTACTTCGAAAGCGCAGTTGAGATTATTCTTGATCTTTTAATTAGCATCCAGCAGTATATTTTAGGTCATCCGTAAAGATTTATAATTCCTTTGGGTGTAGGAACCGGCTGATTGCAGGAAGTCCCAAATTACAAAAAGTTATTCTGCGAAGGACTTTGGTGGATAAACATCTCATAGATAAAACTCCTGACTTGTCCAAATTAGTGCGACATAAAGTTAGAGTTCCTCAAAACCACCTTGCCTCTCTGCTTTTACTTTTCTTAGTGTAAGAAAAGTAACAAAAGAAACATGCACTTTATCCGAGGATCCTTTGGAAAAGAAATTCTAAAATTATACTTCACATGTTATTTTCTATCTTTACATATAAAGAAAAATAACTTCCAAAGGATCCTACGGACAGTCGCTGCACTCCTTCAAACAGATTTTTCTTTTTGTGTTATCCTTCTATTTTCAGTATTGTCCTTCAGTATAATTTTTTAGCGAATTTCTTTTAATGTGCGGATTAGAGAACTTGTCATTGCATTTGTTATTCTATCATTTCTTTGGTAATGCTTTCTCTTTCAGCGGAATTAACCTTATAACCGATCTTAACTTATCCGTTGTGATAATTCGTGTTTGGGGAGTAAGCCTCATTAGCGCGACAAATTATTATTTCTGTTTTGGTATGTTGTTAAAAAACAGTAATGGAATTTTTAATAAATTTATACAGGACAAATTACAAAAAGTTATTCTGCGAAGGGCTTTGGTGGGTAAACATCTCATAGAGAAAACTCAACTCCATACCTTCCAAACCTCCGGCTTATAACCAATTGTAACCTGCCTGCCGTTTCTTACAATCGGTGTTTTGAAGAGCAGCGGGTCGTTCAGCAATTCCTCTTCAATGTTGAATACCATATAAGCCAAATTTCTTTTGACGAATTGCTTCCCCTCTTTGTCAATTAATTCTTCGATAGGAATAACGGATTTAATATTGTCAAGCTCGCCTTTTGAAATACCATATTCGGATAAATCTCTGAAGTGGAAGAGGATTCGCCTTTCTTTAAAATATCTTTCGGCTTTTTGAGTTTCTCTGCACTTTTTTGTGCCGAAGATTTGGATGTTCATAAAAGTTTGACAATTTAATAAAGCAATACACTGCAAAAGTAATCAGAGATTTATTATTTTGCACAACGAATTAAGAATTTAATGAGGTATTAATCATGAATATCTATTGCATAATTTTAACTATCATAATTACGATATCATTACCGGCTCAAAGTTCAATTCCAGCGTATCTTGAAAAAGACACGGAGCTCGAAAATGCTTTATTAACCATAGTACAGGAATTGAATCTTGACGGCGATTTTGATGTCGGTGAAGACGGCATAGAGCAAATATCATTAGCCGTTATTGATCTTACAAACGGCAAAAATGTAATTGGCGGAGTGAATATGGATAACCTCATTTATCCCGCAAGCGTTTACAAGATGTACGCTGCCGCAGAAGTATTGCATCAGATTTATGAAGGTGAATATGAATTAACAACTCCCTATGTTGTTAAACCACCAAACGATGTTGATAAAAGTAAAGAAATTCTTTCCGATCCGCGACCTTTGCTTAGAGACGGCGACACTGTAACGATTAATTATCTGCTAGATTTGATGATAACCCGCAGCGATAATTCCGCGGCTAACTGTTTGATAGATATTGCCACGCGTCCGCGCATAAATGAAATGATCTCCGAATATGGCTGGCACGGAAGCGAAGTCACAAGAAAATTTTTAAGCAGAAAGTTTGAAGACCCGGGATATGAAAAAATAAGAGGAACAGAAACATGCGCACTTCATGCTGCAGATTTTCTGTTTAGAATAGAAACAGGCAATTTGTTTAATCCGTGGGTCAGCATGCAGATGAAAACTCTTTTGGGCAGACAATTAGATAAATCTAAGTTAGCGCAAGGCTTGCCAAGGGCAGCAATGTTCTATCATAAGACAGGATGGTGGAGCTATTGGACAAACGATACCGGAATTGTTGATGACGGAAACATCAAATATATAATTGCACTTTTTACACCGGTTAGAGAAGAGCAGGTTTTGCCGAAGATGAAGCTGCTCTCCGAAAAAGTATTCGATTTAATAAAGGAAAGAGCCGGGTAATTTCTTTTAACCGAAAAAAAATTTATTTTTACACCGGATGACGAAAGATGAACAAATAAAACATTGGGTTACTCTGGCAGAGAACGATCTTCCTGTTGCAGAACACCTATTTGAAAACGGATATTATGTGTGGTGTTTGTATATAGGTCATCTTGTATTAGAAAAGATTTTAAAGGCAGTCTATGTAAGAGATAACGATAAAGCGCCGCCAAAAACTCACGATTTGGTAAAATTGGCAGAAAAAACAAAACTTTCGTTATCTGCCGGTCAGAAGCAGTTTTTGAAAAAGGTAAATAATTATAATCAAGAAACACGTTATCCGGAATTCAGGCGCGAAGCATACATGGTTTACACAAAAGAATATGCTTCGGAAAATTTTGATAAAATTAAAGAAATGTATCAATGGTTAAAATCTCAGATGACATAATTGAAAAAATTAAGAGTTTCATTACAGAACTTGAGAAAGACAATATTCATGTCAAAAGAGCAATTCTATTCGGCTCTTACGCAAAAGGAACTTTTAATGAATGGAGCGATATTGATGTGGCATTAGTGTCAGAAGATTTTGAGGGGGCAAGTATTTTTGATAAAGAGAAAACCATCCCTTCCATTTCTAAAGTTGATTATGATATTTCTCCTCACCCATACAGACCCGAAGATTTTGATGAAAGTGATTTTTTTGTAAAAGAAATTTTAGAAACCGGAATTGAAATAGAATTGTAATCGATTTATAAGCGAGATCAAATTCTTCAGCCGTTAAGATGATTATTAAAATTCCGTAATTATTTCCTGAGTGCGTTTGGATCGGGGGAAGCGGCTTTTAATGCCGGCACCGGTAACAACAGCCGTTCCTAAAATAAAATTTTTATACTTGATTACTAATTGTTTTCGCCTGTCTTCCTTTTTGATTATTCCGCCTTCAAGATATGTTTTCAGCTCCGCATTATCTTTAATCTCATACACATTTTGTGAAATTTTATCCGACAACACCTGTGCAGCATTGGTATGAAGTATAAAATCTCCCCGCTTGTCTATCGTGCCGAATTTAATTCCGATTCTGTTGAACAAATCCAGATTATGATTTTCCCAGTCACCGCTTAAAAAGAAAAGATCGCTGCCCTTTATCAAATATTTGTATCGGGAAAAAGTATCTTCCGGTATTCCAAACACTTCGGAAACCTGAGCAATTATATTTTTAATTTCCTTCCTTTCATGTGTAAGGAATTTTTTCGTGTGTGTTTTTGCCTCCATTTGTTCGGGGGGTACAGTTTCACCTGTTTTTATCAGCCTTGCAATAAAGAATCCGTCGGTATCGGCTTCCCATGGTATTATCCGTTTTGCTTTTATTATAGAGGGATGAAATTCTTCATTGCTGTAATTTGAAAACGCATTATGACTGTGAAGAGGTAAATCAATATCGGTTAATTCTGCCGGATATTTTTTCAATACTTTATTAATTACAAACTCATTTTCCTCCGCCGTTAATGTACATGTTGAGTAAACAATAGTACCGCCGGGCTTAGTCATCTTTACTGCGGCAATTAATAATTTTAATTGAAGTTCAACTAACCGGTTAACATGATCCAGCGACCACCAGCTGCCCACGTCGCTTTTCTTTTGCATTATTCCCAAGCCGCTGCAAGGCGCATCAACTAAAACTTTGTCAAAATATTCATTAAAGAATTTGCTCAGCCATTCACCCTTATAATGAACTACACCTGCATTTGTAACGTTCATTCTATCAAGATTAAAGACGAGTGATTTAACTCTATCAAGATTAACTTCGTTTGCAACGAGAATTCCTTCATTATTCATGATGTTGGCAAGCTGTGTGGTTTTAGATCCGGGAGAAGCGCATAAATCAAGCACTCTATCTTTGTTCGACGGATTAAGGACTAAGGGAGGAAGCATAGAAGAAAGTCCTTGCAGGTAATATAATCCCGTAATATGTTCGATGGTCTTGCCGATTAAATCAAAACCGGATTTTACTTTCAGAACAAATGAGAAAGAAGGAAGCTCATCGGTTTCGATTCCGTAGCCATTAAGAAGAGATTTTTTTAATTCATGCACGCGGCATTTTAATGTATTCACCCTAATGTAAACAGCCGGTCTTTCATTCATAAACTGAATATATTTTGAGAGTGCATCTTTACCGTAAAGGGATTTTATGTAAGACGAGATATTATTGTTGGCTTCCATTTAATAGCGGGTAACGTCAAGTGCTTTAAAAATTGCCGTTATCACAAAGCTTGAATCTTTTTTATTTTGAAAATGCTGCTTGAAATCCGCATCAATTTTTTTAATTAAAGAGTCGATATAATTCTCATAATCATTAACGGCTTTCTTAACTATCTCTTTGTCGATTGGAATTTGCATGCTTGCCGGACGATTTCTATTTGCGTATAAAATATACTTTGCTGTAATTAAATCTTCCGAGTGAAAAACAGCCGAGCCGTCGGTAGTTAAAACTTCATAAACGCCGAAAAAATTGTTACCCATTACAAGCGCTTTGCCGGGGAGTGGAATTTCATGAGCAGAAAAACCTTCCGGTAAGTTATTTGAAAAATTTTTTAAGCCTTCACTCGATATAGAAGAAATCCACCCGGCAATAAACTCACTTTCTGTCATAATCAACCGCACACCGATTTGATATAATCGGTCACAATCTTCTTTAGCGTTTCTGTATCGGAATATTTTTTAATTGATAGCAAATCCGAATCACAGCCGCTTATCATGGCAGATAGGGATGTTACGGAATCATGGTACAATGCAAGCACCGGTTTCTTAAGAGGATACAAAAAGTAAGAGATTTCGAATCCAACGCCTAAGCTAGGTCCCGAAATTTCGGCAATCATCAACTTACTGTTTTTAAGCCATTTAATGTCTCTACTAAAGATTTGCTTGGCGGTTAACGGAATCGGAGAAGTAAAATTTTGGTTTAATTCAGATAAGGCAGTATGACCGAGTGCATCGACAATTTGAATTATCTGCTTATAGTACTTTTGATATTTCTTATCGCCTTTTATAGGTCCGGCACAATAGATAATCATTTCAAGAACTCAATAGTTTTTCGTAATGCTTTTCATACATAGGAACAACCTTTGAAGTATCGAAAATATTTACCGCTCTTTTTCTTGCATTCTTTGAGAAGAGCTGGTATTTCTTCTCGTTAGTTAAAAGATCAATTACGTATTTTGCCATGCGGTCAATGTCTCCTATCTCAGCAATAAAACCCGATTCATCGTGTTTAATTAATTCGGGTAATCCGCCCACGCTTGAAC
>CAZTDB010000019.1:0-13029 GCA_964612385.1 uncultured Ignavibacteriaceae bacterium | reverse complement strand
GGAGCGAAGTCGAAGGACCGCATTGTGTTCCCCCGCCCGATGATTCATGAAAAAATTTTTCATTCAGCAGGGAATAATGGGACGATTTTACTTTTGCCCAATTCTTTTTCCACGAGGTAAATGACGAATTAATTTCATGCAGTTCTTTTACCTGATGAGCCGAAGTTAATTTCGAAGCAAGCAATTCTTCAGATTGAAGCAATATAGAATCTAATTGTGCTATTGGTATCCTTAGAGTATTAGTAGACATTTGTTTTTCGGGTGCAAAAGGCTGCTCTTCTTTAATCGATGCGGAAATTTTTTGTAAGACGGAAACCGGAGACACAATTGCATTATCTATTTCTTTAGCAAGCGACTTTGTTTTAAGTTTAAGTTCATCGAGTTTCTTAGGATCACTTGCTGTGAGCAGTCCATCAAGATAATTTACCGCAAGATGAAATAAATCGAATAAGTCAGCAGATAAATTGATCTTACGATTTTTCAACTTGGAAAAAATATTTTCAAGCGATTGACAAAAAGACTCAATTGCCGAATAGTTAACTGAACGTGCAGCACCCTTAAGACTGTGGGTTTCGCGGAAGACCGTCTCGATTATTTTTATTTGTTTATCCGCATCGGTTTCCTTTTCCAAATCTATAAGGCAGGAAGACATCTTTTTTATGTGTCCTTCCGCTTCATTTTTAAATATAGCAAAAAGCTTTTTTAGAACAGCGTCTTCTTTCTTTGGCATCTTCATTTCCTTTTGTTATTAAACCCGGGGGTAACCAGAAAGTAATTTTTCATTTCATTACTTCATACAGAGTTCTTAATCAAACAATACTTCAATATTTCAGTTTCTTCATACTTTATATTGCTCTACAAGCTGTTTGAGTTTCTTTCCTAAATTGTGAATATTTTCTGCGGCGGTCTCGACTTGTTTGGTGCCAGCAACATTTTGTGAGCTGGCTTGCTTGATGTTATCCATTGCCGATGCTATCTGATCCATTCCCACCGATTGCTGTTGACTTGATGCCGCTATCTGTGTAGCCGCCTGAGAAGCCTCCGTTATACTGTCTGTCAGTATGCGTATCGCCTCACCGGATTCTCTTACTTGATTTATTCCCGCTTCCACTGCTTTGCTGCCTTGTTCGGTTGCCATCACAGCGCCGCTTGTTGCCTTTTGTATATCCATCAATATCGTTCGTACTTGTGCTGTCGCTTGTTTCGATTGCTCGGCTAAGCTCTTTACTTCTTGAGCGACTACAGTAAACCCTTTCCCTTGTTCTCCGGCTTTTGCGGCTTCTATTGCGGCGTTAACTGCTAACAAATTCGACTGCTCTGCAAGATCATTTACAGATGCTATTATTTCACCAATTGCCTGACTTTGCTCGCTGAGTCTTACAATGCTCTCAGCTATCGATTCCATCTGTTCGCTTATATGGCTCATTTTTTCCACAGATTCTTCAACTGCTTTCTTTCCGCTTTGAGATACTTGTGCGGCTTTCTGTGCGCTCTCGGAAACATACTTGGATTTTTGTACTGCGAGCTGAGAAGTCTGCTTTACTTCTTCTACTGTTGTGGTGGTTTCACTTACCGCTGTGGCTGTCTCTGCCGCACCTGAAGCAACTTGTGTTGTGGAAGCTAACACTTCGCTTGTGGACGTTGCTAACACATTAATACCGTCAAGAATTTCTTTTGTCACGCTCTTTAGATTTTCTATCATTACATTGAAAGCTTTGACAAGAGTACCAACTTCATCACTGCGATCGCTTTTCGGAACATCAACTGTTAAATCTCCTCCGGAAACACGCTTAGCTATTGCAGCTATCCCTTTAAGCGGATTTGCGATTATACGATTCAAATAAAACGTCATCAGTATAGATAAAATAATTGATACCAAGCCAACGATTACAAAAACAATCAAAGCATCACTTACCTTTTGTTGAGAAATTTCAATTGCTAATTCCGCATTTTTATCGGCTTGGTCGCCTAGTTCTTCAGCAATATCTCGCATTTTGTAGTAGCGCTCTAATTGAACACCTTTTACTATACTTTTTGCTTGTTCCGTTTTCCCGGCGTAAATAAAAGGAATTATTTCATCATCTCTCGTTTTTGAAAAGTCATCTCTAATTGTTTTTAATTCTTGAAGTTTGGAAATGATATTTTGTTCACCGCTGTACCGTTGAAAAAGTTTTAACATAATTTCATCTATTACCTTACTGCGTTCTATTATTTCTTGGTGCCATTTTTCTTGAGCGGATCTTTCTGATTCAAGCATCATATTGAGTAATGCCGATCTAACTCCATTCTCATTTGCTCTAAGTGCTAAAAGGTCTGTAGCGTTAGCAAAATCTTTTTCATAAAGATTTTTTTGAGAGTCCTGGATATCACTTATTGTTAAATACGCAGTTGTTATAACAACAATTAACATAATTATTGTTAATCCAAACCCAATGAATAGTTTGGTTCTGGTTGTAAGATTGAGAAACTTTTTCATTATTCTACCTTTCTTATTTTAAAAACTATTCCCCCAAAATTTTTGCGACTAATTGAGGTTACAGTTTTATCCTTCAACCATCTTTTTTAGCCTTTGCCCGATTTCTTGCAAATTTTGAACAGCCGTTTCCACCTGTTTGGTGCCAGCAACATTTTGTGAGCTGGCTTGCTTGATGTTATCCATTGCCGATGCTATCTGATCCATTCCCACCGATTGCTGTTGACTTGATGCCGCTATCTGTGTAGCCGCCTGAGAAGCCTCCGTTATACTGTCTGTCAGTATGCGTATCGCCTCACCGGATTCTCTTACTTGATTTATTCCCGCTTCCACTGCTTTGCTGCCTTGTTCGGTTGCCATCACAGCGCCGCTTGTTGCCTTTTGTATATCCATCAATATCGTTCGTACTTGTGCTGTCGCTTGTTTCGATTGCTCGGCTAAGCTCTTTACTTCTTGAGCGACTACAGTAAACCCTTTCCCTTGTTCTCCGGCTTTTGCGGCTTCTATTGCGGCGTTAACTGCTAACAAATTCGACTGCTCTGCAAGATCATTTACAGATGCTATTATTTCACCAATTGCCTGACTTTGCTCGCTGAGTCTTACAATGCTCTCAGCTATCGATTCCATCTGTTCGCTTATATGGCTCATTTTTTCCACAGATTCTTCAACTGCTTTCTTTCCGCTTTGAGATACTTGTGCGGCTTTCTGTGCGCTCTCGGAAACATACTTGGATTTTTGTACTGCGAGCTGAGAAGTCTGCTTTACTTCTTCTACTGTTGTGGTGGTTTCACTTACCGCTGTGGCTGTCTCTGCCGCACCAGATGCAACTTGCGAACTCATCGCTAATATTTCAGAGGAGGAAGAAGAAACTTGAGAAATACTTTCTTTAAGCTGTGCTGTAATGTTGCGTGTTAGTACGATCGATATTATTATTCCAAAAATCAATCCGAGTAAAGCAATAACAGATGTTAAAAGAGTATATCGGTTTGTCTCTGTCTGAACTTCATCGATTCTTTCGGTTAAGTATCGTAATTGTAACTTCCGAAATGCTTCTGCATTATCAATCAATTCCTGAGCATAAAGCCTCAACTCAGCCGTAGCAAGTTTCAATGCTTCCGCACGTTTTCCTTCCATTGTCAATTTAACGACTCTTTCCTGCACTTGAACATTTTTTTCATAAGATAATTCAATGCTATTCAGCATTGTGATTTCTTCGTTCGTTGTTGTCAGTTTTCTCATGTTCTCTAAAACTGATTTAAACCGTTCATAGTCTTCGTTCAATTGATTTCGAAATCTCTCTTGTTCATCGGGGAAAAGAAGAAAACCTCTTGAATGCGCAATCTGATCGCGAACTTCAAAACGTAATTCATTTGCACCGTCGACTAATTTTTCTGTAACATTTATCATCTGGTTGTAGGAATCTTTCATACTGCCGAGCGATAAATACGAGACTACTGTTACCACAATTAATATGATAATTAAAACTGCATAACCGCCTGATATTTTTTTACCGATTGTCATATAGCTCTCCGATGTTTAAAATTCTCGTTAGTTAATTATTTTAATTACACAAGTTTTGTCCGAAGGTCGCAGCGGCGACTTCGGATTTTTTAATAACTCCGACATTTAGAGTCTGTTGCACTCCCGACAAAGTCGGGATTGGTACTTTCATTAGTAATTGCAGCGAGCTTCAGCTCGTGGAAAAAACTAACAAAAAACAGTTACGGCTTTAGCCGCAATTCTGTTTTTTCAATTCCGGTTAAAACCGATTTTAGATTGAATAATCTTTTTCCACGACCTAAAGGTCGTGGCTATTTTAAATTCTCCCATACTATATTTGACCTGAAGTTAATAAAGCTACTAATTGATTTATTCATTATATTTTTCAAATTCATATTTCTTTATAAACTCGTTATATTCTTCCAAAAATGATTTTGTCCTATGATGTTCTTCTTGATTGTTTATATAATTTCTAACTTTATCTATCATTGAGTGACTAACGGATACGCCTATATATTCATCTTGCCATTCAAATTTTATTTTGGAAATTTTTTGTTTATTCATCCAATTAGAAGATTCCCCTTTAATTAATTGTGTGATTTTACTGATCGTTTGGTCTCTTCCAAGCGAAATTATTACGTGAATATGATCTTGAACGCAATTTATTGTATCGATGTATATTTCTTTTTCCTTTGCATTTTCTTTAATATGATCGAGTAAAATCGGCTTTATCTCTTTTGATATTAACTTAGATCTGTTTTTTGTTGACCACATTAGGTGTATCCAGATTTTTGTATATGGCATATTCATTCCATAATATCAATTATTTAATAGCCACGACCTTCAGGTCGTGGTGCAATTATTTAAAGCAACCCGGCTTTAGCCACAATTTCATTTATCAATTTCGGTTAAAACCGATTTTAGATTGAATAATCTTTTTCCACGACCTAAAGGTCGTGGCTATTTTAAATCCTCAAAAATTTCTAATAAAAATAATTTCTAATTTTATTTATCATCTTTTTATTTCTTCTACAAAAACAATTTCATCAATTGCCACGAGCTTCAGCTCATGGAAAGACGAACACAAACAATCCGGCTTTTCCCAAAAGGAAGCATTCGCAAGCCGCAATTCTGTTTTTTAATTGCGGTTTGAATTAATTTAGATCACTTCCTGAATGACCATATTTTTGTCCGTGAGTATTTTCATTCCATCAAGAATTGTAAACCTTTCGTTTGTAACACCTTTAAGATATTCTTCACGAATATCGGTAAGGGTCGGGAGTGAGGGCTGCAATTCGCTTATAGAAATTTCTCGGACACCGATAATCGAATCAGCTAAAATTCCAAATTCAAGCTCATCAGATTGAAGAATGATAACTTTATTTAAGTCGCTTAATCCTTTTTCGGGCAGATCAAAAAATTTTTTTAAATCTGTCACGGATAGTATTCTTCCACGAACATTGATAATACCAATAAGATAATTTGCTTTTGATGGCACGGGGGTCAATTCCTTGAGGGGATAAACTTCACGAATGTACTCCAATTCGATTCCATAAGTTTCATAAGCAAGATTGAAAAGCAAAATACTTTGATAGTCTTCTTTAACTTTTTTCTTTTCAGATTCCTCGGCATATAATTTTGCTCTTACCCGAAGAATTTTAGATTTCTGTTCTTCAGATGGCAGCCATCCCTTTTCGATGTCAGCTTGTGTCTGCTCTATCTTTTTTTGAATACCGGACCAATCAATAGTTTTAGTTTTTAAAATTTTTTCTTTGATGATTGAATTCATTGCCCGACCTCCATTTCTGCAGTTGAGTGAATTATTTCGATAAGTCGTTTGGCAGTTATGCCGTCAGCTTCGGATAAAACATAATCCGGCGGATATTTCTGAAGAATATTCAATGCGTTATTAAAACTTTTTTTGGACTGGTGCACTTTCCCTAGTTTAGCAAGAATGTTTCCCATCGCAAAATGCCCGATAACCAAATTTTGATTTAAGTATAATGCCCGTTTTAGCGCAGTAATGGCTTCTTCAAATCTATTCTGTTCTTGAAGTATCGATGCCATTAAATAATGATGCAATGGGTTCATCCTGTCCAATGAGATTGCTTTTTCACACCAGGCAAATGCTTTGCGTAAATTACCCTCGTTTGCATAGATTCTTGTTAAAAGTGAATAAGCATTTGGATCGTTATAATTAAATTGAAAATATTTTTTCAACACATCTTTTGCCTCAATATATTTTCCTTTTTCAAAGAGGGCCCGGGCTTCTTGATACGTTACAGACTCGGTTTGTACGGATTTCTTTTCTATATCAATTGACTGAACTTCCGATAAGATAGATTGAATTTCTTCTTCTTCAATTGCAAATGAAAATTCTTCAACAGATTCTGCAGATGAAAGGGGGGTTTGCTCGCTTTCCAAGGGGATGAATTCATATATATCTTGAAAATCGAAAAATGTTTTTTCGTGTGTGTTATCATAAGTTTTTGAATAAGTTTCCTTCCGGTAAAAAATAGCGCCGGAGAGATTAACCGTAGAATATTGATCGAAAAGTATGTGAGATGTTTCGCTTGGACTAACAATTAACCAGCCGCTTTCAATTAGCGATTTATAAAAACCTTGTACAACTTTCTTAGCGTTTTCAGAAGTAAAATACATCAAAACATTACGGCAAATAATAATATCAATCGCATTTGTATTGTTGAGAAGTGAAGGATAGCAATCTTCAGCTAAGTTCAAATACGCCGGGGAAACGATTTTTTTTATGTTATCGTGAATTTTGAAAGAACCTTCCGGCTTGTAACGGTTATCTAAAATCCTCTTAAAATATTTTTGTTTGATAGAATCGGGAACATCGCGGAAAGACCATTCGTTGTAGATACCGGCTTCCATCTTTTTAAGAAAATGGGGATTGATATCCGTGGCAAGCAGAGTAATTTTCCACTCGTTAATGTCAGGTAAAAGTTTATGCAACAGAATTGAAACTGAGTACGGCTCTTCACCCGTAGCACAACCGGCGCACCAAATTCTAAGATAGCGGTCATTTCCGAAGGATCCTCCGGACTTTGTTCTTGACTTTATCAATTCAGGTAGAACTATTTCTTCCAGCGATTCAAAAATTTTTTTATCACGGAAAAAATAAGTTTCGCCTACTGTCAAATTACTCACAAGTATTTCAAGTTGTTTTTGAGTAAGGGAGTTGTTGATTAATGCTGTTATGAATTCATTTTGATTTAGGTTGGTTTGTTTGATGGTGGTATTGAGACCTCGTTGTAAATCTGCCCAGCGTTCTTTCGGAAAATTCAATCCTAACTTAGTCGCAATTACCCCGCTTAGCCTGGAAAGAAGATCATCAGATAGAGAGTGTTTAACCATCATCTATCTCGCTTTTATTTAATGCAATGTCAAGCTCTTTTTCTTCATCAAAAGATAAAAATTGATCGAGATCATTTATTATTACCAATCCGTCATCTAATTGTATTATGCCTTTGATATATTGCAGCGCCGGTAAAATTTTTTCAGCCGGTACAATTCGATTTTCGTCAAACTCAGTTACTCCATAAACAGAATCAACTAACAATCCCACTGTGCGTCTATGAGTTTTCGCAATGATGATATGATCGGTTAGACTTATCTCACGACCAGAGAGCTGAAATCTTAAACGTATATTTACAATTGGAATTATTTGTTCTTGAATTTTAATTACCCCCAATACAATTTGCGGTGCACTCGGCAGAGGCGTAATTGCTACGGAAGGAATTACTCGCTCTATATCGGAAAGATTTAATGCAAATTTTTTATTATTAAGCAAAAAAATCAAAAGGTTATTAGTCGTTCCCATTTTAAATCAGTCTCTTTATTTTATAATAAATTTTGATTCGTATAATAAACGAGTTGAAAATCAGAAAATGGGCTCTAAAATTAGTTATTAACTGAAATTACGCACAGTAAGGTTTTTAACATTGCCACGCCCTTTAAGTCGTGGATAAACGAAGCAACCCAATATCGGCTTTCCGAAGGATCTAGGGATAGCCAAAAACAGCTAAATTTGGGCTATCCCTAGATCCTTTGGAAAGCCCGAAAGGATGGGTATGCTTTTTCTCCCGACATACCTGCCCGCCCATTCATATCACGTAGGGCAGGCGGGAATGTCGGGGCAATTGAAATTGAGCTTTTGCGTAACTTCTGTTATTAACTCACCACACGCTGTATCCTTGAAAACCTTGCTAAAATGAACCTTACCATAAGAATTTACGGCAGGAAGGTTACTTGCCTCAGTCCCACGACCACTCGGGATGCGCGATTAGGTATTCCGTCAGAGCCGGAACAAAGCCAGCTACCTCGAAGGTTTAATTGAGCAACATGAATTATTAATTTTTTACCTAATATATCCTTTTTTTATTTCACTTTACACAACAGATTAAAATTGCAATGATTTACAGATGTTATTATTCCCCTTTGAGAAAATAATAAAAACCTTAAAGAAATCAAATCAAAATTTTAAAATGCCGGGCTTATCGGATTGCATAAGCTTTTGATTTACTCGAATAATAGTAAATGACGCTTATTCGTTTTACAACACTTAGGGAGAACTTAACATTTCTAATGAAAGACTAATTTAACGAATAAAAAAACCAGCACACCGAACAACGCTCCTAAATATATCCTGCGAATATGCTTCCTTCCTTCCGTATCATTTGATTTCAATAATCTTAATATGGAATATGCAATCGCCGCATCCATTATCAAAATTGGCAGCAGAAATGTTAAAGAGAACCAGCTTAGTATAAAAGGAATGAATGATAGCAGAATTACAAAAAAGAAAATGAGGCTGCTTATTTGAAGAGCCCAATTCTTTCCGTATTTAATTGCCAGGGAATTCGAATCGATAAGCAAATCTCCTTTTACATCCATAGCATCTGCGGCAATTTCTTCACCAAGATTTATCAAAGCTGATATCAAAGCGAAAAACAAAACAGTTTTTTCAAGTGGATAATTGACTGAAATTCCACCAAACACAAAAGTCATTCCTACAGAAAAGCTAACCATAAGATTACCAGGCAATCCGGTTTTCTTATACTTCCAATTATAAAGAAATCCAATGACCAATAATAAAACAGCCGCTAAGAAAGCAATATAGTTTATGATAAAACTAATGAGTAAACCTGTTAAGGAAACAATTGCCGTGATGATAATTACTTCTTTAGGTGTAACGAGGTTTGAAGGAAGAGGTCTTTCCGGTGCGTTCATTTTATCAGTTTCAATATCGAAATAATCGTTAAGAATTAAAGCCGAAGCGGAGATAAAAAATACGGCAAAGAAACCCATACCTGTTTTATATATTGAAGCAAAATTTCCCAGTGCGAGCATTTGCCCAAATACAACGCACACACCTGCTGAGAATGGAAGCTCTAAACGGAATAACTGAAAAATTCCTTTTACTTTTTTTGAATTCAAAGTGCCATCAGATTTTGTTTAACATTTTTGTTTAAAACTATTTAATTGCTGAAATAATAATTCACAGATTATCTTAACAATAATTGTAAAACCTTGGAAGTTTATTGTTTCTCGTAATTTGAGTTACTAACTCACGTTACGCTCAGTAAGGTTTTTAACATTGGAGAGTGACTAAAAAGTAGCATTGTCATTTCGATCCCGAAGGTTTTTCATAAAGAACCTTCGGTCGGGAGAGAAATCTTGTATTTACTGAAGATTTCTCGCTCGAGGACTCACTCGAAATGACATTATTTAACTTTTTAGACAACCTCTCTACTTTTTATTGTGGAGGCGCTCCAATACAACATATTTTAACTTCAATTATGATTTAAGAAAATGTGAAAAAGTTATTTCCCCTGCTTTTTCATTACTCTCAAAATAGGATAATCTTCTTCTGCTTTAATCAAATCTCTGAAGTTTTCGTAATGAACTAACCCTAACATTGATTGAGGTTCAAGCGCCAATACAATTGTATTGCAATATAATTGTGCAGTTGGGACATAAAAATATTTCTTGTCCCGGGGTAAATTCATCCTCATTTCTTCTATTTTCGCATCCGCTAATTGAGTTTCTTCAAGATTGATTGAATCAATTTCGGTAATTTTATACTTTGTAATTTCATCATCCGGGTTATAATCATACTCATAATAATTTATTCGATGCCTGCTCAGCACTTCCGGCACTTTTGCGGTAGAATGCTCATCAACAGGAATTAAATAGCCATCAGGTTTTTCAATTTCTAAAATTTTTTCAATTACAGGATGATATTCTTCAACCGCAACAACTGTATCCTGAGAGGAATATTTTGAAAGAAGCGGTAATGAAAGCGGTTTTTCTCCTTTCACATGTTCCATTTTGATTGTGATTTTATTATGAGCTTTTCCTTTGATCAATTTGTCTCTTTCTTCATTTATTAACCGCTTAATTCTATCTTTATTGAGGCTTAAAAATTGGAGCAGTCCTATCATCGCTTCAGCCTGTGCTGCTGTTCTGTGCTCAATATTATCGATAGCTCTGTCTAAACCGTTCTTTCCTTCAAGAATAAAAGAAAGTGAATTTAAAATTCCGAAGCTTTGTCTTCCGTCGTTAATATCAACTGTGCTGTGTCTAATCCTGTTTAAATTCGGAGGACCGCCTACAAGATAATTATGAAAAGTAAATCCCTTTTGATTGAGATAGTTTTCAATGAAGGGTAAAAATTCTTTTTTGGAAAATTCTTTAATCTTATCTGAAACATTAGGATTTGTTAATAGACCAAATTGCTCATCAAAATTTTTAATGTATCCAAAAGCTTCCCAATCTTCCGAGTAAGGGAAATATTCATGCACGTCCAACGTCACTTTCGGCATGTGTTCATTAAACAAATTGTGCAAGGCAGCCGTTTCGGGTTCGGTTAAAATGAGATGATTCCGGTTTAGGTCCATATCATTTGCATTTCTGCGCTGATTTTTTTCAGAACCGTCGGGATTAACTTGGGGGACAATTATCAAGTCAATGTTTTTGAGTGGATCATTCAACTCCCCTTTTTCGATTAAATCTAATAACTGAAGTGCACCTTCTTTGCCTGATTGTTCATTACCGTGCTGCTGCGCGAAGAAAAACACTTTAATTTTTGTGTTATCTTCCCCGAAGATTGACGTTGATATTTTTACTGCCGGAATTTTTCTGCCTTCAACCGATTGACCGATATATTCAAGTGACATAAATTGGCTGCTGCTGCAGATTTTCTCCACAAAAGAAATTAGTTCCTCATGTGAGGTAAGTTTTTGAAATTTATTTAATTGTAAAGGAGTTTGTGCAAACGTAAAACTTATGTTGAAGCAAACTAAAATGAATACTATTATTTTTCTCATAGCTTAATTCCTCTATATGATAAATTATTTTCTACCGGAAAGCTCAAGCTTCTGTAAAGTAACTTCATCTAAAAATTTTTCATCAACCTCTGCCCCCGAACCTGCAGAGTTGGGTACCGTTAAAGTACCGTCGCTGTTAAGCGTAAACGGATTCAAAACAATATCCCTGTGGAAGTATCGTTCATTTGCACTTAAATCGCCTGGTAAAGTAAAGTTTGGAAGGCTTGCCAGCGCTGCATTTACTGCTCTTCCGATTCCGGTTTCTAACATACCGCCGCACCAAACAGGTACGCCATTTTCTTCGGAAAGGTCATGAATTTTTTTTGCTGCGGTTAATCCGCCTACACGGCAGGCTTTAATATTTATTATTTTGCACGCACCAATCTCGATCGCTGTTCGTGCATGTTCCGTTGAGATAATACTCTCATCCAAGCATATTGGAGTTTGCACAATCTTTTGCAGCTTTGAATGCTCAAATATATCATCATGGGCTAACGGCTGTTCGATTAGGAGCAAATTATATTCATCTAACTTTGCGAGATGGTTTGCATCACTTAAAGTGTATATGCTGTTCGCATCCACCTGAAACGGGATGTCCTTCCAAACGGAGCGTATCGCTTTTACAGCTTCAACATCCCAGCCGGGTTTAATTTTGATTTTTATTCGCCGGTAACCTTCCCTTAGATAATTCTCAACTGTATTAATAAGCGTATCGATATCCTGCTGTATGCCAATGCTTACACCGGCTTCTACCTTCGTTCTTGTTCCGCCTAAAAGTTTGCTTAAACTTTTTTTATGAATTCTTCCCCATAAATCCCAAACAGCGAATTCAATTCCTGCTCTTGCAATTTTATTTCCGCGAACAGGTGAAAATAATTTATCAATATCTTTAGGTGAGTTTATATCTGTGTTTAAAATAAGGGGAACTAATACATCGCGCATTACTGCCCAAGCGGATTCGGTAGTTTCTTCATTGTACCAGGGTTCAAGTCCAACAGGAGCTTCGCCATATCCTGCTACACCTCCCGAAAAAATTTTAACAATAATTCCGCTGTTTCCCTTTTCAACCCAGCCGCTGGTTTCAAACGGTTTAATGTAAGGCAGAAATATTTTTCGTAATTCTATTTTATCTATTTTCATTGATTAGAATCCTGTTGAGATGACGTAACTTGCTCAGACATTTTGCTTAGGCGTAAATTTAATGCTATTATAAAATCCATTTACTGTTTTAATTTATCAGGTTAAAACAATATAAATTTCTATAATTCATCCTCTGCAAGGATGTTTACTTGGTCGGTGTATAACTTTTTTCTACATGCCTGACGGCAGGCAATAATCAAACTTCTATCCAAAGGATGCTGTGCACGAAGTTTTTAATAGATTAACCTCGTGTGCAACATCCTTTGGATAGAGAAAACACAAATCTTTATTTTAATAATATCGCCTTTTTTACCTCCGAATGGCTGCCAATCTGTAATCTGAAAAAATAAATTCCGCTGGACAGCATTGATGCATTAAATTTTTTCTCATAAGTACCGGGTGTTTTCATTTCATTTATTAAAACTGCTTTTTCTTGTCCAAGTATATCATATACTCTCAAACATACATTTGACAGATGACTTCTTCCCTCCAATGGATTGTACGGATTTGAGGGTACAGTAAATTTAATGCTTGTTGAGGAGTTAAACGGATTTGGATAATTTT
>CAZTDB010000018.1:0-13311 GCA_964612385.1 uncultured Ignavibacteriaceae bacterium | reverse complement strand
CGCGGAGATAAGTTGAAGCTGTTGAAGAATAATTTTGAAGAATCTCAACGTGATCTAAAATAATTCCTGCAAGTGTTGCGTCGATGGGAAATCCTTCTTCTGCATATTTAATCGCCGGTGCCATAACTACTGAAAGCGGAAGAGTGCCATATTTTTCTAAAGCTGTTGTTAAGCCTGCAACCGTGCCCGGAACAAGGATTGCCTTAACGGTTCGGTTGTCGGTTTTACTATTATAGTCTAATTTATCCACCTGCAAAGGTGCACTTTGATAGTAATTTATGTAGACAGGTTTCTTTTCCTTACTTAAATAAATCAGCATCCCGCCGCCGCCGCCAAGACCGGAGCCGTCAGGTTCAACCACACCGATAACAAATGCGGCTGCTACTGCAGCATCAACAGCATTACCTCCCATCTTTAATATTTCCAAAGATGCATTTGAAGCAAGAGGATGTGCGGCTGCAACCATTCCGTTTTTTCCGCTTGTCCCTTCCGCAGTGTTTATATAGCTGTATACAAAGATGAAGCAAGAAATAATAACGAATAGAATCAGAAGCGAATTATTTTTATAATTTTTCATCTCTATTGTAAATGAAATTAATTGAACAATTTTTCTATTGGTTCTGAAGCTTGCGCAATCTTATCTACAAGTTCAATCGGTATTTTCTTGTCGGAAGATATGCGACTGAAAAATTTATCTTCGTTACCCTGGCTTACAACAATCATGTAGCTCGATGATTCTGCAGCAAGCTTATTAAAATCGTCCGATTGATTTCCTCTTCGTGCATTTCCACCGATGTGAAGCATAACAATTTTTATTTTTCTCTTTTTGGCAGAATTTAATAATTCTTTTACGCGGCGCATTTCATCTTCCCTGCTTATGCCTGCCGCACCCAATCCTTTTGAGCTGAACCCCGGAACAATTACTAACGTTTTAATTCCATTCAGATCGGTTTCCTTAGCTAAATTTATTGCCTTATAATCGAGCTTTAATTTTTTAAATAATATTCCGGCTAAGGCTACATCGGCGCTTTGCCCGGCGGATGAGATAAGCACCGGCTGTTCAAATTTTGGAGCTTGAGCAATTAAGGTAATACTAATGATTGTTAAATATATTATCACCGCAAGGTTTGCAAGAAATTTCATTTTCTCTCCTCAGAATTAATAGATTGTTACTTTAAATACGCTTCAACACCTTCATTAATTAAATCATCATACGAAGGAATATTCTCATAGATTATTTTTTTACCGTTTGAAGATTCATTATATGATTCTAAAATTGCTTTTATGCCTTGAAGGTGCCTTCCTACGCGTAACGATAATGGTTCACCCGTCAATTCATACGATATTCTAAACGAGTTTGTTTTTACTGCTCTTTCATATTGAGCATCTATTCCGTTTACGATTAAATCTGCATTCGTTCTGCCTCTTAATCTTCCTTGAATAGGATTGCTTGTTTCCATTAAAAACGGGAGAACATCTGACATATCACCCCATTCCCTGTGGCTTAAACCTCTAAACTTTTTGGGAGAAATTTCTAATGCGTACTGCAGATTATCAACCTCTAAATTCAGAATTGCCGTTGCACCATAGTCACGGCATTTTTCATGGGTTACGATAGCATTTATTATTGGTATTTCGGGTGCTGCCTCGTGAAGGTCAATTGCTATATCAACTTTTTCTTTTTTTATTAATTCCATAATGGCATATCCAACCCGTTCGGTGAATGTACCGTTTTTTCTACCGGGATAAGCTCTATTTAGATTTCGAGTTTCAAAGCCGGATAGCTGCTGCCCGGAAGGATAATGTGAATAAACAAGCGGGTCGGGCCATTGATCTAAAGGACTCGAAACTCTTGAGCCGTAGCGAAACTGTCTTATGCCAGATTTTGTTTTAAATGAAAAAAATTCGGGTGCACCTTCCATAGGGTCTGTGCAAGTAAATCCGCTGCTGCAAGCCTGGGGAATTATTATAAATATACCTTCCTTCGGTATTATGTTTTCAATTAGTACTACTGTAGAGATAAATCCGGCAGTTTCGTTCGGATGAGTTCCGCCTAAAATTAAAACCGCAGCACCGGGCTTGCCGCTGTCAAATAAATATATGCTTGCATCGCCGGAAGTTCCTTCTAAGCTTGGACAGTAGTGTGAAAGATTATATTCTTTTGTAAGCGTCTCGTTGGGATAGAGTAAATCCGGAGTATTCATTGCAGTGAACTCAACAGCGGAAATTGAATCCAGTGTAACTACTATAACGATAATCAACACAGCAGTGATATGGTGATTCTTCATCTATTATTTAATTTGAAAAATCCGCAGCAAAAAAGGAATTAATAACATTGCAAGCGAAATTTGTTTCTTCCAGTCTTTTTCAGAAAACATTTCAACAAAAACGATAAATGTAATTAGAATAACTATTGCTATATAAATCCAATAAAGCATAACTAATTATAAAATTTGTGCTAAGAAAATTCCTATCTCATTAGAAAAAACTATGATTGTTAATCCTGTTATTAATGCTGCTAAAATAGGAATAATGCTTTCTTTAAGAATTAAAAAATGATTTTTTACTTTTACAAGCTGTCCGGCATAAGCGCACAATAATGAAGGCGGAGGCATTAGGTCTCCCATTGCCGCTAAAAGAGTTAATGCTGAGGCAACTACAATTTCACTTTTTCCTATGAAAACAAAAACAAGCGGTATTCCAATTACCGATGCAGATGCATAAGCAGAACCAAAGAAAGGCATAATTAAAGCTGCTAAATATTTTACACTTTCCGGCATCTCAAGAGCCGTTACGGCTACATAACCCCTCACGCCGGTTAAAGCCATTATTTGAATGAACATTCCAATACCTACCAGGATGCTCATAACGGGAAGTGCACTGCGAACAGCGCTTCTCATTAATTTATATATTTTAAATTTCTCACCCGTGCCAAAACCAAGCGCAGCTCCAATAATAAAAATCAATGGAATTCCGAGATGCGGCATCGATTCAGGAAATGTTCTTTCGGCAATCATAAGTGTAATAACAACCACCAGCGGGACGAATAATTTTATTCTGTATTTCGAATAAACCGGCTTTTCCATTTTATTCAGCACTTCATTTATATCGAATCTTTTTAAATATCTGTAACGGAAATAAACTGCTGTCAAAACGGCAGGCGGAAATGAAGCTAAGAAAAGTGGACCTCCGAAACCGATGTACGGCATGTCAACTCCGCCGCCGATTATCATAGCCGGTATGCTGATAGGCGGTGCAACTTCACCAAAAACTGCAGCCATTGCGATTAATGAACCGGCTGCTTTAGGAGGAAAGCCCATCGCTAAAAGAGCAGGAACTACTAATGCACCTGTAGTAAGAATACATGCCGAAGAAAGACCTGTCAACATACCGGGAAACATTATAAAGAGCGTTATAATTATCATCAACAACAAAGGCACACGGTAAAGATATTTAATCATGGCATAGCTGATTGTGCCAAGTGCACCGGTTGCATCGACAACTTTCATAAAAATCATTGCTGTTGCGATAATTAATATTGCTTCTAAAAATCCAAAGCTTCCTTCAACTAAATGGCGGATTGGAATTCCTTCACCGCCCGATAAAGCTCCGCTAATTGCCGCAAGCATTAATGAAATACCTGCCGGAAGCTTTAATACGAAAACACTCAATGCAAAAGTTGCAAGCATCACGATAAGAATCAGCAGTTCAATGCTCACTTAGAATCCTAATTTTAACGTGAGAGAGTGAATATCACCAAGTCTGTCAAAATTGGCGAATGCATAATCAAATCCAATCTTAAATGATTTTGGAACTTCCCAATTTAATCCAAAGCCCAGGCTTAATTTTCTTACATCGTCATTAAAATAATAGCCTGTGCGAAGCGCTATTAAATCCTGCCATTTATATTCAATACCCACCGATGCATTTTCAGGTCCATCGTTAGGATGATTTCCGTCTATCCCGATTTTAATGCTATGCGTTTGATCGTAAACCATCACGTCGCCTTTGCCAATCAAATTCCAGCCGATACCCGCACGGAAATTAAGAGGAAGCTCCCATGCTTCAGTTTTTAGCTTGCTCGCTACTCCGACATTTGTGGTGTTATTCGGATTAGGATCATAAGATTTTTGCAAGTCTCTTCCGTCTAATGTCATAGTTGTACCAAAATTTGAAAGCGCCATTCCAATTTGAATTCCCTTATATCCGGTATTTAAAGTAGTTCCTATATCTATAGCTGCCGCCGATGCTGATTCGTTGTGAATATTTTGCGTTACATATTTAACCGAAACTCCGAGTGAGAAGAAATCGACCAGGCGTGCAGCGTACGTAATACCTACCATAACATCCGAAGCTTCAAAAAAATCTCCTGTTCCTTTTGGCTGCAGCTCTGTTGTGATTTCCATTTTACCCATGGTTAGAATAGTTGCAATTACTCCCACCTTATGATTTTCGTCCACGGGCAGAACGATGCCAAAATTCTGGTGCTTCAAGTCCACAAACCAATCTGTGTACGAAGCTATTACTGAAATTGAATTCACTCCTACTAATCCGGCGGGATTCCAATACATAGCTGTTGCATCATTTATCAGCCCGGCGCTTGCACCAGCCATTCCTAAAGAACCTGCACCAACACCAATCTTTAAAAATTGTGCTGCAGTAGTTCCGGCTTTATTAGTCTCTTGCCCGTATCCCGGAATTAGGAAAAGGATAAAAATAATTATTGTAAAAAATTTCATTTATTTTTTTCCTTATTTAATTAAAGCGAATTTACCGCGATGAATATTGCCGAATGGATCTTCCACTACGTAGATGTAAACGCCAAAAGCAAGCGCTTGATTCCAATCGGTTAAAAGATTCCACCTTAACAAACCTTCGCCGCTTCTATGATTAAGCGTTTTAACAAGGGTTCCTGCTACAGTATAGATGTAAATATTGCACTCGGGAGGCAAATACATAAACTGAATCTCACGCACGTTCTGTAAAGATTCATATTTTGAAGTTACTATATACGGATTGGGTACAACCCTGATAAGACTCAAGTCAGCATTTTGTGCATCGAACTTTGCAGGGGAAAATTCAAAAGTGAATTCATCATCCGCCCTTAAGGCATTATAGCTTGTAATGTTAATAATCGTCCCTATGCTTGGCGGGCGCTTCAGGGTATCTAACGGCGTATTTAAAATTGATACCTGATATGCAAATTCCTTTGCACTTGTTGCAGGATTCGGGCTGCCCATTGCCGGGGGAGGATCCGGATATGGAACTCTTGTAATAAAAATAGTTTCTCCTTCGTCCCACTGATTATTATTATTTGCATCTGAAAATTCAAAACATACTTTGTTATTTGCGGTAGTATTCCACACTGAGAAAGGAACGATGTACTTTGCTGTTGATCCCGTTAATCCCCATGAGTATGCTACATTTTGCTCACCGTCAAATCGAATGGAATAGCTTGCAGATTTCGAGGCGGTATCTGCTTGAGCGAATAATGTTGCCGAAACATACCATGAAGTATCGCTGCTGATATTTGTAGGTCCGCTAACGTTTCTTCCGGTTCCATCGGTAATAGATTTTATACCGCCAATTATATTATCCGTAGAGATGCTTACTCTAAAACCATCTTCCACGGGATGATCCTTATCGGATATATTTCTTGAGTTATAGATAATTGTATTGTTTGGGTCGAGCCGCGTGATATTAAATACTGCCGCAGGTGTACCTTCGAACGTAATTTTATAAGGTGTAGTTTTTAATGAGCGTTCATCGATTACTTCAATGTTAATAATTCCCGAACCGGAGCCGTTTGTATGATTAAAAGATTTTACTTGTGCCGGAATTTTACCTGTTGCATCCGGTTTGGGTGTTACCCTTACGAAATAATCTAATTCCGGTCCGTCACCTCTTGTACCTTCGAGAGAGAATAAAGTGGGTGTTCCTCTATCGTAAGATATTATTGTGTATGAATATTCGATGCCGTTAACAACATTAGAATCGACCCAGCTATGCTGCAAACCGGTATCCGAACCTAACCATATTAAAGGATTTTTGGGATCAGGACCTTTGATATTATTTTTAAGATCGAATTGAGCAATAGGAACATACCCGAAAGTTCTTCCCTGTGAATCTGTAATTTTTGTTCCCCACGTAGTGCCGCCGTCTTCGCTTCTATAAATTTTATATCCTTCAAAATCGGCTTCACCGGTTGATGGGTCTAAAAAAGTTTCAGGTGAATCATCCCAATACAATGTTACTCTTCCGTCTCCGGTAACGGCATTTAGAGCAGGAGAAGGAGGGGCAATTGGTCCGTTAAATTTGGCATCAAAAAGTTCTTTTGCCGCCCATAAGTTCTGGTAATAATCGGCATCGTCATCTCCTGCAACTACCGCTAACGTCATTTTGACTGTATCGCCAGCATTCATATCAAAAGGACCGGTAGCTGCAATCCAAACTAAATCTTGCTTAAGAGTGATTAACGAAACATCATCAATTCTTGGATCTGCACCATGGAAGAAATTTCCTGCTTCAGCAAGAATATTTGGATTGTTTGGATCGCTTGTAATTATCGCCCATAGTCTTTTATCATCGGTTGGACCAGGATCGGTGAAGTAATGAAAATCAGTAATACCCATATTATATGGAGTTTCAAGAAAAGCTGTTCCGAAAGTATAGTCCTCCGTAATGCCGAGGCTGTTCGGACGTGTTGCTCCTCCGATATCTCCATCAATATCTCTGTTTGCAATTGAAAAAACATTGGAACCGTCTTCAAAAGTTGAATCCACAACCAATAAAGTTTCTTCTCCATAATCGCTGCAATCGGGGTCTTGGTAAAAACCTGTATAGCATCCTTTCAAATCTCTGCCGCTTTTGTTGATTATCCAGAATTCATAAAACAAAGCATCTTCAGCGTAAACCCTGCCGTAAGTATAAGCCATTTCATGAACTTCGATTCCGAGAACATCTCCCTGCTGGTTATTTGCATCTGTAAATTCCATGTAGATATCTCTGTCGGATGCAAACTCTCCCGGCACCTGTTCACCGGTTTGAGGATCGCGTCTAAAAATTCCAGGCCAAAACGGTTTACCTTCCGAATCAACGGGCCAGGTGTTTATCAAATCGCTGTGCGCTAAGTACGGAGTTTGCCCGTTATATAATAAAATCTCATGAGGATTTGGATCTAGCGCAGGGTTGTAGTGTGTTTTACCGAAAGAGCCGTCCTTTGCAGTGAAATCCTCGTTATCGTTATCTGTCCATGAATCGATAACATTTCCTTGATCGCCGTTTTTGGAATTTTCTTTAATGGCAAAGAAAATGGAAAAATCATCTACAAGCCCTGTAAAGTTTTCACGAGGGTATCGAATGTCAAAGAATATTTCGGTAGGAGCGTTGCCCACATCTTCAAATCTTGTATCGCTTACCTGTCCGTAATTCATTGTTAAGTTTTGAAGCTGTCCCTTCGTTTGAACACCGACAGCTTCATCTGCAAAACCGGTTATTTTAAATCTCTTTCTGTCTTTCTTCTGCGGTGCATCGGTATCCTGGCTGAAAGTTGTTTCAGCAGATATAATCATTAAAAAACCGGAAGTGAGTAAAGTTATTAGTAAATTTTTTTTCATGAAGAAAACTCCGATTAAAATTCTATATAGAATCCAGTACGAATTGTTCGCCTGGGATCCAAATTATTCGGATTCGCCTGCCTGTCTTTGGGCAAAACAGAAGTAGGTCCTTGCTCTAAAGCTTCTCCCGTTCTAGTCCATATTAATCGTGTATTCAGCGCATCAAAAACATTTTCTACGTCGAAATAAGCCGTAATATCAAAAATGTTTGTAGGAATTCGCCTTGATAACCGCAGATCGAGATTATAAGTCCATGGTCTTCTTGCACTATTAACTTCAGGAACTATATTCGATTCCTCAGCCGCTCTTGAAGTAGGAGTATATGGAAGTCCGCTTCCGACAGTGAGCACACCGGTGAATGTGAATAATTCAAAAGGATGAAATCCGGAAAATTCAGGACCAAACTTTTCAGGAAACCTTACATTTAGAAACGCATTTATTTTATGCCTCTGGTCGAAATCAAGATAGTAATTTCTGTTTGGTCTTAAATGAGCACTTTCTTCCCGGTAAGAATTAAATCCTTCTGTAGGATCGGATTCGTTTCCTTGTGCATACATTAAGGAATATGTGAATCGAAAGCTGTAGTAATTGCTTAATCTTTTATCAAGGGTTATATCAATTCCCTGAACTCTTCCGAAATCGGCATTAGTAAAAATTGTATAATCTCTTCCTACAAAATAGTAATAGCTCGAAATAAGATTGGAAATATCCTTTGAGTAAGCCGTAACATTTAATCCCCAATCAGAAGATATTTCTTGCTGCAATCCAACCTCAAGAGAAACTGTTTTTTCCGGTTTAAGTCCGGGATTTCCTACCAAGGCATCGTTAACAAGAATGTCTTTTAAGGCATCATTTCTGTAGATATCGTAAAATCTTGGGATTTGGAAGAAATGTCCATAGGCAAAATAAATAGCAGTTTTATCGGAGATAGGATGTGCAATGCCAATCCGCGGGCTGAATTGCCAATGAGGCGATACCGGTACTTTATCAACTGCTCTATATTCTGCGGAACCTTCCGGCGTAGTATAAATTTCAAGAATGTTCGATGGATCGGGATAGGCATCTGCGCGTGGATCAAAATAATCTATGCGAATTCCTGCCTTTAAAATCATAAAGCTGTATTCTACTTTATCCTGAATGTAAGCGGCAAACTCAACGGGAGTATATTTAAAGAATTCAATATTTGTTCTTGGTGCCATTCCAATACGGTGGCGGAAAATTTCGTGATTCTTGAATTCAAGTCCCGCTCGAATTTGATGATTATTTGTTATTTGACTTTCTAAGTTAGCCTTTACCAAAAATTGCGAGCTTTCTGTTTTCCTCCAGTAACGAACATCGCCATATCTGAAATTTCCTTCAACACCGGCTACGTATAATCGTGTGTAATAATCGCTTGAAATTAAATCGCCGGTTGAGGGATCTGAAACTACAACTCGATTAGCAACAATGTCACTTTCATAATCTTTTATTCTGCCAAAAGTAACGTCATAAAATGTTTTTGGTGAAAGTACATGCCGGATATTAACTGTTTGTCTGTTCGATAATCTTTTATTTATTGGATACGAACCGGATCTTTTAAGAGTATCCTGACCGGAATCAAACCAACGCCAATATTTGTAAGCATGATCATAGCTCTGATTAAAATTTTGAGACCAATCATACGATCCTCGAATTGTAAATATAGAGGTGACGGGATAAGTAAGCTTTAGTGCTGCGGACCTGTATAATGAATATCCGAAAGGTAACGGACTGTTTTCATTTCTAAAACGTCCGGCTGCAAAAAATTTAAGATCCGGGAAAAACGGAACGGGCCCGGATAAATTACCTGAAAGTGTTCCAAGCATTTTTAAGATTAGATAATCCTGCATATAAGGATCATCGAGCACCGAAACAAAATCATAAGCCGAACTTCCGTCCGGTTTTCTAACCACATCCTTATATCTTGCCTGTTCAGATGGTGATAGGGATTTTACATCGTCACGATTCAAGTTCCAATCTTTTTCATGGTACGGTAAAGAGTTAAGCATAGGAGATTCGTATAATATTTTTCCGGAATACTTACTGCCGCCGTCTTTTGTGTTTATCGTGATGATACCGTCGGCAGCGTTTCCATATTCGGCATCAAACGTTCCGAGATGAGCCTGCAGCTCCTGGATATTTTCTACTTCAATTTCTCCTGCCAGGCTTCTTAAAAATGGATTGGTAAGAGGAACACCATCAACTTGATAGACTGTACCTCCGGCTCGTCCGCCTCTTATGTGAAACTGTCTGTCAGTTCCGACAGTAACGCCCGCCTGTAATGCTAATATTTCACTAATATCTTGTGCTCGAAGATCTTCAACAATCATTGAGCCGTCAATAACCACTCGTGTTGATGTTAAATCTTTTTGAACCACAGGCTTATCGGCAACAACCACAACTTCGGTTTTCATTTCTATTGCCTGTCTTACCAGCTCGGCATTCAAATCGGTAGTAAGATCGCTCATTATCTTAACATCCTCAAACACAATTGTTTGATAGCCGATCATCGAAATTTGAACACGATAATTTCCGGGAGGCATGTTGTTTATAAAATAAAATCCAGCTGCATCCGATGCGGCACCGAGCACAGTCCCAAGCACAACCACATTAGCGCCGATTAATGCCTCGCCTGTTTCTTTCTCTTTAATGAAACCGTTCAGCTTACCTGTGTCTCCGGCATAAGATGCAGAGCCAAACAATAAAGCAATTAGTATAAGTTTTTTGAATTTTAACACTGTATACCTCAAATTACTTTTGATACCAGCATTTCGAAAGATTTGCACGTTATTAAAAAAATTTTCAACCAGTGAGTTACTTCGTAACCTCCGGGGTTTTCACCTTTGCTATCGGTATCGCTAACCTCGGAGGTGTACACTGTCGTTATTTCACCAGCATCATTTTGATTGTTTTAAATCCTCTCGAAGTAATTAATTTAGCAAAGTAAACACCGCTTGTTACCGCAATATTATTATTGTTTAAACCGTTCCAAACCGTTGAATAGCTGCCCGCATCCATTTCTTTATTCAATAAATTGGCTACTTCTCTTCCTAATGCATCGTAGATTATCAATTCGACTTTATCTCTGTGCGGAATATTATATACGATTGTTGTAAGCGGATTAAAAGGATTTGGATAATTCTTCAACATTAAGTGAGAAGAAGGCAGATCATTTTTTTCTACTCCAAGAGGAATTAAGCTGTAAGGAATAATTGCATAAACCACGGCTGTAGTATCCTGATCATTAAGATTGGGGTCTTTCGATTCCCTCCATAAAATATCCACTCCGTAAGCAGTTCTAACCCTGTTTCCAATTGTTACGTATCCTCCGTCATGATCTAATCTGCTTATCGGAATTCGCGGTGCCCATGTTTCACCTTTATCTGTAGAATAAGTATAGACAATTTCGTCAATCCCGTACGTGGTATCGGCTAAAACATCTCGCCTATATGCAAGGTGAATAACATCGTTGCTGTCAACCACGGAAGAAACACTTCTATAATTAACCACAGATGAATCAATAATAACATTAAAATCAGTTGACCATTCATCATCCCATCCTTTTTTACCCATTACCAGATCGCTTAATCTCGGATCGGCACCTGAGACAATGTTTAAACCGTAGAATGCATAAATATTACTCTCATTATCTACTGCTGCGGCGCAGTATCTGTTATGGTCTCTATCCACGCTTGTAGTATCGGATATTCTCACTTCGCCCTGCCAGGATGTGCCGTCATACTGATTTGCAAAAGTTTCTCTTCTTGCACCGGTTCCGTCCAGACTGTTATCCCAAACAGCAACCATCTTACTTCCTGGTCCGGCAACTAATGCAACACGTCCCACTTCGATTGAACTCCCGAACGTACCCACATAAGAAAGAGTATCAGCCGATGTACTCCACGTAGTTCCATTATTTGTACTTTTTAGTGCGAAAAGGTATTCATTTCCATTACCTTCGCCGTCGTTATTATAAACAACCCACAACGTACCGTCGTAGGAGACTTCAATTGTAGCTTCTTCTGCTCTTACCGATTCTGGTATTGAAATCTGAACAGGTGTTGTCCACGAAGATCCGTCAAATCGTGAGTAGAAGGTTTGGTATTTATCGGCTGCAGCATTTCTTTGCTGCCAGGTTGCATGAATATTTCCCAATTCATCGGCTGCTAATGCTGCTTGAATCGCTCTATCACCCGCATTAGATAATGCTGCAGGTGGCGACCAGATTTCAAATGCTTCATCGTATATAGAATAAACAATCTGACCGCCGGCGGCGTTTAAATTATTCCATGCTGCCATTAGAATGCCGTTTGTTGTCCGGGCAACTTTTCTCTGATGGAAATAATAAACCGCAGCATTATTCGGAATGTTGTCATCTACTACGATGGTTGTTTGGGGAAATAAATCAAAAACGAAGAGAATTAGGAAGGAGGTAAGCAATTTTTTCATTTTGCCTCCGGTTAAAATTTAATAATTATTGAATTTACTATTGAAATGTTCTGCCATCCCTGTGTTAGAAAAATAGAATAAGTTTATTAAGCAAAAGAAGTTCATCAATAAATTAATTTTCAATATTCAAGCCAATGATAAAATAGCTATTAATGCATTAAATAAACAGATTTTTTTTGATTGAGATTAATCAACCCATTAAATCGAACTGTTTCCGCTCATGTGATGCTTTTAATTTGGAGAAAAGTTAAATTGGCACAACAATTTTTTGGTATAAACATTGTTTTTATAATTCAAACTAATTGAAGCTTCTCATGAGATCACCTCATATCAGGTTGAATGCACTTGCCTTCGCAATGCTTTTCACTTTGGCTGTTGCCGGCATAACCTATGTTATAATTAAGTCGTTGAATGAATGGAGAGATAACATAGTTGAAACAAACAAAGTTCTTACTAAGGTAGTTGTAGAGCAGCTTAACAAATCAGCCACCCAGCTATTAGACAGCTTGAATCGGAAAGATTTTTTCCTTAAAGATACTTTTACTAAGAACGAAAAAGACGAACTCGATAACAGATTGAAAAAAATTTCTTCGGAAATCTTCTCTAAAATTGATGGTGTAGAAGGCGGCATCTATTTAACTAAATATGATGAATTTTTAGGTTATTCATATCCAACTTCGCCTCCGCCTATTCCGGCTTATGGTCCCCCGCCCAGGTCTTATGAAATAATACGAACGCAAATATTAGAGTCGATAAATCAGATGAAACAAATAATTAAGCTGCACCAATTTGATCCGGCTATTTTTCCGCTTGCAACTGAGCCCGCAATAATTGACGGCAAAACAGTTGGGGCAGTTTGGACGAGAATTCACATCGAAAGGGAGCTGCCTGTATTAAAGCTGAATGAAATACTGAATATAGCGGCAGCAATTGCAATTCTCGGATTTATTATTGCAGTTGTTGTTTCTATCCGTTTAAAGAAACGAATCGATCATATACGAATGGGGTTGGAAAATATTCAAAAAGATCCTTCATACAGATTTGAAGCGCTGCCTGGGGTATTCGGCTTTATAGGCATTTCAATAAATAAGATGGTAAAGGCTTTAACCGATGAACATACCCGCGCACAGCAGCTTGAAAAAGATTTGCATCAACAGGATAAGATGGCTGTCTTAGGAAAGCTGATAGCAGGTGTAGCCCACGAAGTAAAAACGCCGCTCGCTATAAT